>JBEPVJ010000020.1:0-11257 GCA_041691095.1 Gemmatimonadales bacterium | reverse complement strand
CACCGGCCTGGCCGTCGGGGTAGGTGACGCTGCCGTAGGAATCCAGCACCTGCACCTCGTACAAACCCATCAGAAACACACCGCTGTTTCCCCGGTCCTGATCCTGGCCGACCGCAGGCAGCGGGGTGGCCCATTCCACGTGGAGCTGGACGTCACCGAAGCCGCGCGCGGTGCTGATCGCGCCGGTTCCCTTGGCCACCTCCATGTAGCCGGCCTTCAGCTTCCATCGGGCCGGGCTACCGTCGGCGCTGCGCCATTGATCGAGGTTGCTGCCGTCGAAGAGGACGATGGCATCGGACGGAGGGGGAACCGGCGGCTGCACCGGCCCCGCGTTGATGATCGGCGGAGCCGGGCAGTCCCTGGCATGCTGGGCGCAGGGTGGGCCCGATTGTGCCGCGAGGAGGGCCGGTGCGGAGAGCCACGCCACGAATAAGAGCGATTTTCGCATGTGGCTAGAGTACTCTCACCGGACCTTCCGCGCTACTTCTTGCTGCGCTCCCTGGGCTCGCGACCGTCTTGCTCGCGGCCTTGCCGTAACGCCGCCCGCTGCTGGAAGATTTCCGTGTCGGCATGAATGCCTCCGTTCAGCTGTCACCGTTGGGGGGCCGAATAGTCTCGGCCCTTGAGAGTGATGACGGAGGCGCGGTCGGGTGCACCGACTTTTCTGCGACGGATATCCCCAGACGATCAGTGCGTGATCGTAAAGAACCAGGTGCCGACGATGGGACCACGTGGCGGACGGCTGCCCGGCGCGGGCGCCGGCGTGCCCGGGGCGGGGGCCGGCGCCGGTCCGTACTCTGGCTGGAACAGATAGGCCGTGTGCCTGACCGGATCGACCGCGATGGTCTTGGCGCCGCGCATGGTCGGCACCGTGGCGACGACGGTGTACTTGTCAGGGGTATCCTGGTGCACCACGGTGACGTTCCCGTCGCGTCCGGCCGGGATGTAGATCAGCTTGTCGACAGGATCCCAGCCAAGGGCGTCGACACCGTCCCCGTTGGTGATCTTCGCCACGACCTTACCGGTGGCCGCGTCCACCACCACCGAGGTCTTGCCGCAGCCGGAGAAAATCCGGTTCGAGGCCTTGTCGTACGCGATGCCGGTGGGGCCTTCGCAGGGATCGAGGGGCCACGACGCCAGCACCTTCATCGTGGCGGCGTCGATCACCTGAATGGTGTTCTTGCCTTCGTTGTTGACGAAGAGCCGCCCCTTGCCGTCGCTGGCCGCGCCCTCGGGGCCGTCGTCTTCCAGCTCGGCGCTGCCGGTGATGTCACCACTATTGGCATCGATCGCCACGGCGGTGCCGGCGGGCCGGCTGTGGTTGGTGAGAATGACCCGGTCGATGGTCGAATCGTACATGATGCCGTCGAGGCCGCCGGTGCTCACCTTGATCTTCTTGATGGGGGCTAGCGTGGTAAGGTCGAACATCGTAACGGTCGAGTCGCCGCCATTGGTGAGGAAGCCGTGATTCCACTTGTGCGCCAGCGCGGCGCCATGGGTGCGCGGCGTATCCATGATGTCTCCCAGCACCTTGCCGGTCGCGCCATCGATCACCATGAAATGGGTCCCTCGAGACACGAAGACCCGTCCGGTGCCCGGCTCGGCCACCAGGTAATCGGTGCCGCCGTCTCCACCGATACTGAACCGCTGGACCTGGAAGGTCTGCGCCTGCGCGGCGTGTGGGCGGACCACCGCCGAGGCGAGCAGAAGAATTGGCGCGACGAATACGGCTGTGTACCTGGTCATACGGCCTCGGCGGTGAATTACAGATGACTCGGAAATGGAAACGGCCGCAGTATACCCGGCCGACCATGTCGAAAGGATGACAGGCACCAGGTCATCCGGCGCCGAACGCGCCCTCGATTTCATCCCAGGGGATTGCCCGGTTGAGTCCCGTGAAGGAGCCGGAGCCGGAAATTTCCCGGGCCGCGTCGAGGAAGCCGGCCCATGCCACGCGGGCCAGTGCGCCCCCGACGCTGATGCGGCGCACTCCGGCCTTGGCGAGCTCGGCGACCGTGGTGAAGTCGCTGCCCACCAGGACGTTCACCGGCTTCGGCGCCACCGCCTTTACCACGGCAGCGATGTCGGCTGGCGCGCGGATGCCAGGGGCATAGAGGCAATCGGCGCCGGCCTCTGCATAGGCGCCGAGGCGGCGAATCGTCTCCGCGAGGTCGGGGCGCCCGACGATGAACCCCTCGGACCGTCCGGTGAGCACCACACCGGTTCCGCTCCGATCGATGGCTTGTCGCGCGGCCTTGATGCGCTGAACAGCGAGACCCGCGTCGAACAGCGGACTCGCCGCGTTCCCGGTGGAATCCTCGATCGAGATCCCCGCGATTCCCGTGTCGACTGCCGCGGTGACATTGGCCGCAACCTCCTCGGGCTCCACGGCGAATCCGCCTTCGAAGTCTGCATTGACCGGCACGGTCACGCTTCCGGCAATTTCCCGGAGACGCTGCAGGGTCTGCGCGAGTGAAATGTGATTGTCCGGCTTGCCCAGAGACCACGCCACGCCCGAGCTGGTCGTCGCGAGGGCCTTGAAACCCAGCTGTTCCAGCAGACGCGCGCTCCCGATATCCCAGGGATTGGGGATCACGAAGCAGCCCGATCGATGGAGCCGATGAAACGCTTCGGCGCGCTCGCGGCTCACTTGGGAGACCGCTTGGCCGAGAATTCGTCTTCGGCGGCCCCGCCGAAGTCCACGGTGCCTTTCATAGTGTCCCCGGTGACGGTGGTCGTCATGGTCAGCATGAGGTCGTTGTCGTTGTATTTGATGGTGTAGCTGAATTTCAGGGCGTTGCCCTTGATGGTTCCGCGGAGCGGAACGTCTCCGCTGGACCGGTGCACCGTGCCGGTGACCGTATCGCCCGATACCTGGAAATCGATGGTGAAATTCCTCACCCCGCCCGGGGTGTTCATGCTGGCGTCCCACTGCCCGGCGATCGACTGGGACGCGGCGGCGGAGGTCAGCGCCGTGGTGGCGACGAGGAGGGACAGCAACAATCGGTTCATTCGCCTGCTCCGGTACGGGGATTCGAAAATCATAGCGTATACGCCCGCAGGATGTGCCCGAGAATGCGCACCTCGAGGCCGTGGCTCCGCCCCGGGAAATAGCGGCGATTGAGCTCCGCCTCGCTCAAGTCCTCGACCCGGCAAAATCCCGCTCGAGTAGATCCTGGGCGAGCCCGCACGGCTCGAAGAAGGTTCGCCACGGCGCGCGCGGTGAGGCTGGCCCCCCTGCGGGCGCCACTACGGGAACATGCAGGCCGGCCACACCCGGGATACGCCCTGGGTCAGGTTGAACGGGCCGGCCACCTGCTGAAGGGTGGGAAGGGTGATGGTCAGCGTCATGTGTCCTCCCGACACCGACCCAGCGTACTGCGCCGCGTACTGCATGTGTCCCGGGGCGACGCCCGTGAGCTGGGTGTAGGTGCCGGAGAGACTGAAGCTGCCGGATGGAATCGGGTGGTCGATTTCTCCATAGGAGCCGTAGCAGCCACCCGAAGCGAGGATTTGAATCGTCGCCCCCGTTTCGCTGACGGCGAGGCCCGCCTGGTCCGAGCCCCATACCTGGGAGGAACCGGGGCCGGTGCTGCCGCACCCGGTCAGTGACAGCGTGAACGCGGCCGCTGCCGCGATGAAGCGAAAGATCCTGATCATTTTCATTCTCGCAGGGTCGGTTTTCCGACAGCAAAGATAACAACGCGGGAGTAGAGGAGGCGTTTCAGCTCGCCCGGCGCAACCGGGTCAGGACTCGATCCAGGGCCGAGGCAAATGCCTGCCTGGCCCGCGCGTCGAAGGGGGGTGGGCCTCCGGTGGTCCCGCCGGCCATCCGGAAGCTCTCCATGAGGTCCCGTACCGACAGCCGCTCGCCGATGGTCTCGGCGGTGTGTTCGTCTCCACGCGGGTCCAGCACCACAATGTTCCGGGGCACCAGCAGCGCCGCCAGCGGGATGTCCTGAGTCACCACCAGGTCTCCCGTTTGGGCATGATCCACGATGTGCCGGTCGGCCACGTCGGCGCCGCCATCCACCCACACCGCGCTCACCAGCGGGTTACCAGCCGGCGGCTGGAGCCGCTGGTTGGCCACCAGTATCGTCTCGATCTCGAGCCGCCGGGCGGCCCGGAAGACGATCTCCTTCACGTCACGGGGCGTCGCGTCGGCGTCGATCCAGATTTTCACCGAAGGCTCCCGCTCACCCGCGTACCCAGGGACGCCGCACCATATAAACTGGGATGGCGGTGATGCCGGCCCGTCGCAGCGAGATCAGCCGGCGCTTCGACAGCCAGCGGAGCGCCTCCTGCACGGCGCGCTTTGACAGCCCGGTCGTCATGGCCAGGTCGACCAGGCTCACCTGGGTTGTCGATTCTCCGGCGCCGAAGGTTCGCCGCCAGAGCAGGAGGTAAACGAAGAATGCCGAAGGTTGCCGGTCGTGCCCGACCAGGTCGGGCATCAGGGTGTCCAGCACGTATTCGTCGATGGCAACGCCGGGCATGGGTCTCCGAGCTATGGCAAGGAATGCCATAGTAACCGCTGCCCGCCTTGCGCCGCCAGCCGGGCGCTTGAGTATTGGATCAGCGCAGGCCATCCGGACTCAACACTCTCGAGGGAGGATTCGTGATCAAGGCGATCAAGTTCGTCGGCGTGCCGGTCTCAGACCAGCAGCGCGCGCTGGAGTTCTACACCGGCAAGCTGGGCTTTCGGGTGATCACCGACCAGCCGTTCGACGACAATCAGCGCTGGATCGAGCTGGGGATCGGCCGGTCGGCCACCGGGATCGCGCTCTTCACCCCCGCAGGGCACGAGAGCCGGGTGGGCACGTTCTCGGGGATCTCGTTCGTCGCCGACGATGTGGTGGAGACATCTCGCGAGCTCGCTGCGCGAGGCGTCCGCTTCATTCAGGAGCCGGAAAAGGCGGACTGGGGCACCGCGGCGATCATCGCGGACCCCGATGGCAATCAGTTCGTGCTGAGCTCGGGATGACGTGGGTGCACTTCCCGTCCCCCACGTCCTAAACCCTCACCGCTATAGCTTCCTGGATGGCACTGAAGCTTGGGCTGTGCGGATTTTCCATGGGGGCGGCGGCATACTTCCGGCGGTTCCACGTGCTCGAAGTGCAACAGACGTTCTACGATCCGCCCGGCCTGGTGACACTGGACAAGTGGCGTGCCCAGGCGCCCGCGGAGTTCGAATTCACGATGAAGGCGTGGCAGGTCATCACCCACTTCGGCACCAGCAATACCTACCGCCGGCTGTGCCGCCCATTCACTCAGGAGAATCGCGCGGACGCGGGGGGCTTTCGTCTCAACCCCACCACGCTTGGCGCGTGGGGAACGACGCTCGAGGCTGCCTGCGCGCTCCGCGCGACCGCCATCCTGTTCCAGTGCCCTGCCAGCTTCAAGCCCGTCGAGGCAAACGCGGCGGCGATGCGGAAGTTCTTCGCGGGCATCGAGCGTCCTCCGGGCGTCCGTCTGCTCTGGGAGCCGCGCGGTCCCTGGCCCGACGACCTGGTCCTGTCACTGTGCAGGGAGCTCGGCCTGCTCCACGCCGTCGATCCCTTCTTGCGGCCTTCGCTGACACCGGAGGCCCTGTATTGGCGGCTGCACGGGAACGGAACCGCCTATGCAAACTACACCGACGACGAGCTGCGTCGGCTGATTGTTTGGCTGCCGGTGGACCGGGCCATTGATGCATACGTGATGTTCAACAACGTCCCACGGGTCAAGGATATCGAGCGCTTTCGCGAGGCCGTTACGGATTCGTCCTCCCGGGAGTAGCTTCCCGCCGATGAACGGCTGGCTTTGTTCCATTGGCCTCGCAGCGCGGACCGCCATCGTCACGCTGGTGCGGATACGCCGCTTGGCCAACCGGTCGCCCGAAGATGACCATCTGTTGAGCCTCTGGGTGCGGAGCCCGGTCAAAGCCAGCGCTCTCTCCGGATGGGTGCTCCGGCGCGAGCTTACCCCGACGCGCCCGCTCCTCTGAGCTCAATGCAGCGCACCGATTCCCCCGACGAGCTGCCCTATTCCCTCACATTCGATGAGGAGCATGGCGCCTACTACGGCCGCTGGTATTGCCGTTTGTGCAACGAGTCGGGCGTGGACGAGCGCGCCCAGGGAGACGAAGATTCGGCACTGGTAGCCGCGCGCGCATTGTACCAGCGGAGTCATCGCAAACACTTACGGCGAGGTCGCTGAACCCATGTCCTGGCCCGCCTCGCTCTTCAGCGCGCTGCTCACCGGGATACTCGGCTTGTTGGTCGCGGGCGCGGTGGCTGCGCTGGCGGTCGACTGGTACAACATCTCTCCGCGCGAAGGCGGATCCGGATACTTCGTCGTCTTCATGGCGCTGCTCGGCCTGGTGGCGGGCCTGATCATCGGCCTCGTCGTCGCACGGGTCGTGGCCGGCGGCGCCCACCCGGGATTCTTGCGCGCACTGGGACTCTCGGTGGGTGTGGTCGTGGGGATTGGCCTGGTCGTCGCCGGAGTTGCCCGCACGCTGGCGGATGTGCCTCCCACGATCGACGGGGAGTCGCTGCTGCTGGCCGTGGAGGTTCGCTGGCCTGCGGATCAAAAGGAGCGACCGGTGACTGCCGGACCCGATGAGCCGTCGCTCAGCCTTCATTCGATTCCGCATTTCTCTCACACGGTTCGCATTTCCAAGAGTGGCCCGCTCTGGCTCGAGGACGCCCACCAGGTAGATGGCCGCTGGGTCGCGCCGGGAGCGGTGGAAGTCTTCACCAGCCGGGGCATTCGGATGATGTCGGTGAACATCGGTGACGCGAAGACCCAGGGGTTCCAGGTCCCGCTGGGGGCATTTCCGGGAAAGAAAAGTCTGGAGTGGAGCGACTGGCTCCCGAAGTTCCGTCCCGGTGTGGCGGTTCCTGCCGGCCTGCTCAGCTTCCGTTATCGGACCGTCAAGATGAGCCAGCCGGTTCGGACCGAAACCATTGGACCGTTCTCGGTGACGACGAGGGCCAGTGGATTTTATCCGGTCGAGCGCGGCAAGCAGACGATGTACTCCACCAGCGCGACCTTTGGGTTCGGTTATCGGGGTCAGCCGCTGGCCATCGAGGGGAAAACCGCGGACTCCGGTGACGCGACCGAGCGGTTCGACCGGGTGGACGAGGTGGCGCTCGTGAGTGGACCGCGCAACGCCTTCCTGATCCACGCCGATTCTCCCACGAGCTCGAGCTATTGCTTCCTGGTATCGGATCGGGAGCAGCGAGCCCCTATCGAATTCGTGGCCCAGTGCAGCAACGGGATCGCGGGACAGGTGCTTACCTCGGACACCGCGGTATTCCGCGCGGCCGGAGAGCCGGACCCGGTGCGGGGCCGGATCGACCGGAGCACCTACGCGCGGCCCGGCCTTTACCGCATCGGCCTGGCGATAGTCGACACCCGGAGCCTCACGGTGAGGCGCTATACGCCCGACCGCACCTACTATGACATCCCGTCGGTGCCGCCCCTCGGGATCTCCCCTGATGAGCGGAGCTTCGTGACCTACGCGACGGCGAGTGGATCCGCATCCGAGCCGGTGCTGCTGGTCACCGACTTCGTGGCCAGCCATACCTACAGCCTGCCGATCGATCCGGTGCGGATGCGGTATGCCAAGTTCGACTCGCTCGATCCCGCCTGGCTCGATCATCACTTCGAATGGCGCCGGGGCACCGATGGTGTGGATCGCCTGGCGGAGCGTGCCCACTTCGTGCCGCTGCCCTGGCGGGGTGAGCTCTCGACCTATGGCGATGGTCAGACCTACCGGATCGAGAAGGCGACCGAGGCGCTGCGGGGGGCGCTGATCGATTTTCTGGTCAAGGAGTTCCAGGCCGCTCGGCAGCCGGCAGACTCGGGCGCCTACGAAGTCCCGGTGATCATCGGCGGCAAGACGGTCAACGTGGCGTTCAGCACCTCCGGAGATTCCCCCTACGTTGCGGTCTCGATGGGGCGAGGATCCGAAGACTCCGGACTCATCGCCGGCCTGGCCGAACGATTCAACGCCGCGCTGGCCACGGGACGGTTTGACAGCCTGAACGGCGGGAAGGAGTGATGACGTATCCGCCCCCGGTCCCGGATTACAATCGGATCGCCGAGGAATCGGAAGCCCGCTCGCGGGAGGAGATCCGCGCCGCCGAAGAACGGGTCGAGCGGATCCGCAGCGGCAGAGCGGAGGCGAAGTTCGCCGAATTCCCGCTTCCCGTCGGCGCGGGTTATGCCGTCGAGCTGGATTGGCGGGGAGAATCGGCCTATTACATCGAGGGCGACCGGCGGGTCTGGGTCTTCGCGTCCTTCTGGGGCGGCCCGACCGGGCACCTGGAGCACATCCATGCCGAGTGGGAGTATCTCGACGGACGCCGGGTGCCGCTCACCGAGGCGGAACGAACCCAGGTCCTGCGGACACTGGCCGAATACATCAAGCATCGGGAAGGGTTTCCGATGCGGGCCAGGGAGCTGGAAGCGGGCGGTTCGTGAGCTTCGAGGTGCGTCTGGTGGATCCGGTCGGAGGCGCCGAGGCTCCGCCGCTGCTCTCCTCCGCAGACCTCGCCGGCGCGCGCGCGGTTACCAGGAGCGCGTGGTACGTGCTCAGCGGGCGCCACAGCAGGTCCCGGGTGGTGCTCCGGATCCGGCCGGAGTCGCTGGGGCGCTGGCAGGAGGCCGCCCGACGCGCCGTGAGCCTGGGAAGTCGTCTCGCGCTCGTGCTCGACGGAGAAACGGTCGCGGTCATGATGCTCACCCAGGTTCCGTTGGATACGGAGCTGGCCATCGACGCCAGTTTCTTTTCCGGCGGCACCGAGCGCGACAAGGCGCGGGACGCGACCGTTCTCGCCCGGAAAATCACCGCCGGTCTTGGCTGACCGGCGGGTTAACCCCCACTGCGAGATGCACCCATGAACGTTCGATTCTCGTCCCTGGCACTGGTCTCGTTGATCGCCGCCGCGGCCTGTCGCGCCAAACCGAGCGGGTCCGCGGTCGAAGCGGCTGCTTCGGCAGTCGATACCACCGACTGCGGCTTCGTGGCGAAAGCGGGCCACGATAAGCCCGACTCGCTCCTCTCGGAATATCTCAAGCGGGACGGAGACGGGGAGTTCACCCAGTCGGATGACTGGCGTGACGAGGCGATGGCCTGTCCGAATCACGCGCCCGGCTGGGACGGGTTCACGCTGATCTCGACGTACAAATACCAGCGGCTCGCGGCCGACGCCGATACCGCGCGCTACCTCGTCAGCTACACGCGGATGGGAATGCTGGAGCAGGATTCGGCGGGATTTCTGTTCCGTGCGGATTCGGCGCAGGAGCGTGACACGGTAATCCTGGCGCGGACGCCGTACGGCTGGCGTATCGGGGACTGGGACGATGAGCCGCATCTCCTGCCGGCCGGCGCTGTCAAGCTGCCGACGCTCAAGGAGAGCGATCGCAAGCTGCTTCAGTCGCTGACGCCACCGGGGCGCTAGGAGCGCCCCGGCTTCCGGAGTGCCCGGCCGGCGAGCGCGCCGGTGGGCGCTCCTCTGGCGACGGCAGCCCTGCCATTGACGAAGACCCAGCGCATCCCGATGGAGAGTTTTTCCGGCTGGAGATACGTAGCCTGATCGCGAATCGTCCTGGGATCGAAGACGATGACATCGGCGAAGAATCCCTCCTTGAGCGCGCCCCGTTCCGGAATTCCATAGACCTCCGCCACCTGGCCCGCCGATGCTCTGACCATCCGCTCCATGGTGATGACCGGCTTGTCGAGCACGTAGCGGCGGATCTTGCGAGGATACGTCCCGTAGAGCCGAGGGTGGCCGCCGGAGCCGTCGGAGCTGGTCATGACGAACGGGTCCTTCATGAACGTCTCGATGTCCTGTTCGTTCATGTTGAACGATGCGACGCCCATGTCTCCCACCGTCCCGATCAGCTCGAGCGCGGTCTCCACGGACCCGGCCTTTCTGGTCGCCGCGACCTGCGCGAGGGTTTTGCCCACGAGGGGACGCGCGGCGGTGGATCCGCCGGTCAGCAGCAGGGTACTGTCGCCCCCGCGGCGGCGGAGATTCTCCCGCATCTCCTTCAGGATCCGTTCGCGGACCGGCAGATCCGCCATGCGGAGCTTGAGGGAGTCTTCTCCTCCCGATTCGGCCCACCGGGGAACCAGCGCCGCCACGAGGCTGGTGCCGCTCGCGGTCCAGGGATACTGGTCGGCGACCACCAGGTGACCGGTGGCGCGCTCGGCGCGCATAAGTGCGAGGACGCTGTCGGCGTAGCCCCAGACGTCGACCCCCAGCGCCTTGACGTGTCCGATGTTGGTGGTGAGTCCGGTCTCGCGTCCTATCCGGATCGCTTCGCGCACCGAATTCAGCAGGCCGATGGTGTAGGAGCTCTCGTCCCGCTGGTGGGTATCGTAGACTCCGCCATACGGCGTGGCGCCCTGCAGCACCGCAATGACCTCTTCGGTGCTGGCGTATGACTGAGGGGCGTAGAACAGCCCCGAGCCCACGCCGAAGGCGCCTTCGGCCATCGCGCGGCCGATCAGCCCCTTCATCGTCGCCACCTGGGCCGGTGTCGCGGGGGCCGAGGAGCTGCCCATAACCCGCTCCCGCACGGTACCGAAGCCCGCCAGGGCATAGGTATTGGTGCCCAGTCCAAGCCGGTTCGATTCGGCCAGCACGCGGGCGACGTCGAGCGGGCCTCTCCCGTCGGCTCCGGTGACGACGGTCGTCACACCCTGCATCAGGGCGCCGACATTCTTCCGGTGGTCCAGGCTGAGGTTCGGGAGACCTTCGAAGGAATGGGTGTGCGGGTCGATGAACCCCGGCGAAACGATGAGGCCGGACGCATCGATGGTCTGCCTGGCTTTGATTCTTGCCTGGACCGCGTCTCCCAGGAACACGATGCGATCCCCGCGGATACCCACGTCGGTCTGGCGGCCGGCGCCACCGGAGCCGTCATACACGGTGCCGTGGCGAATGAGAATGTCGACGGTATCGCCGCGCGGGGTGCCGAGGACTATGAGAAGGGTGAAGAGCAGCGTCATCGCCGCTTTCAATACCGCTCGATGGAAAGCTGCTGGTCCGCGATCTCCGCCACCTGTTCTGCATGACGCGCATCGTGGTGCGCCGCCAGGGCGACCCATCCCCGCAACGTCAGGAGCCCGAGGATCGGATGCGGGTGGACGACGCCGTCGAGAATGGCGGGATCGGCGGCGAGGAAGGCAGCCTTGAGCGTGGTGCGGGCTCCGTCGAGATGGGCCAGCGCCGCCTCCGGCGCGAGCGTTCCGGTGGGC
>JBEPVJ010000019.1:0-11370 GCA_041691095.1 Gemmatimonadales bacterium | reverse complement strand
GGCCCACACTCGCCACCGAATCGGTGCCGAGCCCAACCCGGATTCCTGCGTCGAGCAGCGCCCGGAGCGGCGCCGAGCCGTGGCCGTGCCCGACGTTCGACAGTGGGCAATGCGCCACCGCCACCTGGCGCGCCGCCAAGGTGCCGATATCGGTGGCGGAGAGCTGAATGGCGTGGATGCAGAGCGTCTCGGGGCCCAGAACGGCGTGACGGTCGAGCCATTCGACGGGAGAGGCGGCCGGGCGAGCGGACGAGACACCGGCAGCGTGGGACGGTTGGTGGCTGGCGTCGCTGAGTGCAGGAATGCCGCGACCCTTCCACGCCTCGGCGAAAGGCCCGGTTCCGCGGGTTACGAATTCACTCTCCGCCGCCGATTCCGCGATATGCACCGCCACCGGCAGGCCTTCGGCGCGGGCCCACGAGGCCACCCGGGAATAGAGTGGGCCACTGACGGTGTACGGCGCATGGGGCGAAACGCCGAGCAGCACCCGGCCGCGCACCTGCGTCTCCAGCTCCGAGACGCGCGCCTCGAGTCCGGCAAAGCTCTCGTCCAGCTGCGACGGGTGCGGCCCGAATACTTCCTGATAGACAATCCCGCTCCCCTGCATCTCGGCGAGCGCCTGCAGCACCGCGCCCGAGTCGCCGGTGTCGGCGATGGTGGTCACCCCCGCGGCCCAGCAGTCCCGGACGCCCGCCCGGGCCGACTCGAGAAATTCAGCCGCGCTGCGGAGCGCCTTGCGCTCCCGGATCGCCAGGATCCATTCGCGAAAGGGCCGGTCCGGGGTGAGCGCCTCGAAGCCGGTGAGCTCGAGATGGGTGTGGACGTTGACCAGGCCGGGAATGACGACGGCCTGCCCCAGGTCGAGCGAGTCCGCATCCGGGGGAACGGGAATCGCCGAGTCGGGACCGACCTCGGCGATGCGTCCGTCGGCGCCGATCAGAATGGCGGCGTCGGGGATGGGTGCGTGGCTTACCGGAACGGCCCAGGCGGCGCGGAGCCGGAGGGGCCTCACCACCCGCCGCGGAAGGGGCTGTGCAGCGGGCAGCGCTCGGTCGGCTCGGTGCCGGGATAGTAGTACTCCCGAATGACGCTGGTCTTGGGACAGAACGGCGTCGCGAGGTACCCGGTGCCCTCGTCGATGTCGGCCTGCACGATTCCATCGGGCGCGCCCCAGGCCGCCGGCTTCCGGCGGCGCTCATAGACCTCGTTCATCATCATGGTCCAGGCCGGCGCCGCCAGCAAACCGCCCTGCGCGTTGGCCTTGATCTTGGTCTTCTTGTCGAAGCCCATCCAGACACCGGTGACGAGGTCCGGCGTGAACCCGATGAACCAGACGTCCATGCCGTCGTTGGTGGTCCCGGTCTTTCCGCCGGCGGGCACGTCGAACTTGGCGCGCGCAAACACGCCTTGCGCGGTGCCGTGACGCACCACGTCGCGCAGGCCGTCGAGGATCAGCCAGGCGTGTTCCTTGTCGAGCACCCGCTTCTGCCGGAGCTCCGGCTGCCAGACGATGTTGCCGTCGCGATCCTCGACGCGGAGAATCGCGGAAGGCGTGGTGAGCACCCCCATATTGGCGAAGGCGGTGTATGCTCCCACCAGCTCGATCGGCACTACGTCGGCTGAGCCGATGAAGATCGAGGGCACCGAGGGGATCCGGGTGGAGATGCCGAAGTTGGACGCCTCGGCGATCACCGCATCCTCACCCACCTTCAGCCCGACCTTCACCGCCACGGTGTTGCGCGACTGCTTGAGCGCATACCGCAGCGTCATCATGCCTTCGAACTTGCTGTCGTAGTTCTTGGGCTCCCAGGTCGGCTGATCGGGAATTTCCACCGACACCGGCGAGTCCTCCCACATCGACGACAGCGAAATCCCGGCCCGCAGCGCCGCAGTGTAGACGAACGGCTTGAAGGTCGAGCCGGCCTGGCGCAACCCCTGGGTCGCGCGATTGTACTTGTTGTCCTCGAAGTCGCGCCCACCCACCATCGCGCGGATATAGCCGGAGTCCGCGTCGAGGGTCACGATCATCCCCTGCAGGTACGGGCTGAACGGATCGGCGCTCGGGTCGGGCGCTGCGTCGGTGCGCTGGTCGAGATACTGTCGGTAGGTCTTGTGCGTATACGGGCCGGT
The DNA here is from genome assembly GCA_041691095.1 of Gemmatimonadales bacterium. Classification (GTDB taxonomy): domain Bacteria; phylum Gemmatimonadota; class Gemmatimonadetes; order Gemmatimonadales; family GWC2-71-9; genus JABFSM01. The sequence goes on along the minus strand of JBEPVJ010000019.1, from coordinate 9,240 downwards.
GCCGCCATCCTCGATGTTCTGCAGCTGGGTTTCCAGCGCGCGCTCCGCCGCCTGCTGGATGTCGAGGTCGAGCGTGGTGTAGATCCGGAAGCCGGACTTATAGAGGTCGGTGCCAAAGCGAGCCTGAAGAATCTGTCGGACGTACTCGACAAAATATTCCGCCACGCCGCTGTAGTCGGAGCGGCTGGAGAGGCTCAGGGGATAGGCCTTCCATGCCTCGGCCGACTCGGGCGACAGCTTGCCCCATTGCTCCATCATGCCGATCACGACGTTGCGACGCTTGACCGCCAGCCGCGGACTCTTGCGGGGATTGTACGTTGCCGGCGCCTGGGGAAGGCCGGCCAGCATCGCCGCCTCCGCCACGTTGAGCGACCGGACCGATTTGCCGAAATAGCGCTGAGCCGCCGCCTCCACGCCGAAGGCGCGGTTACCGAGATCAATCTGGTTGAGATAAAGCTCGAGGATCTTGTCTTTGGAATAGTTCCGCTCGATCTCCAGCGCCATGCGCGATTCGCGAATCTTCCGGGAGAGTCCCTTAAAGCCCTTCCGCTGAGTGCGGTCGATCGCGTCCGGCCAGAGATTGCCGGCGAGCTGCATGGTGATGGTGGAGAAGCCCTGCTTCCGACCGAAGAGCGTGGATTTGATCGCGCCGAAAAAGCGGACCCAGTCGATGCCGTGGTGCTGGTAGAATCGCCGGTCCTCTACCGCGAGGAATGCCGCGGCGACCGCGGGAGACATCTGCTTGAGCGGCACCACCGTCCGTCGCTGCAGGCCATAGTCGGTCATCAGCCGGCCGTCGGCGGCGTAGAGCTTGGACGCCTGATCGGGGTCGTAGTTGTCCAGCCCGGCGATGGAAGGGCAGGCACCGCCGGCGCAGACCCGCATCCACGCACCGGCCAGCACCGCGGTCCCGAACAGCATGATCGCGCAAACGCCGACCAGGATATTGCGCCGGCGTCGGGGGGTATGCCACCAACGGGTAAGACGAGCGGAGAGCTTGCTGGCCATGATTCGAAAGATAAGCGGAGGCTCCCGCCGGTGACCGGAGGCCGGCCACTCGATGCCGGTTACTGGTCACCCCCGCCGGCCCTATATTGGCCGGCATGACCGACCTGCTCGCCACCTTGACGCAACGCGGCCTCCTCCACGATGCCACCCCTGGCCTGGGGGAGCGGCTGGCCAGGGGTCCTGTAACCGCATACGTCGGCTTCGATCCGACCGCCGACTCGCTCCACGTGGGCAATCTCGTTCCCGTGATGGTGCTGTACTGGATTCAGCAGCTTGGCGGCACCCCCATCGCTCTGGTCGGTGGCGGAACCGCCCAAGTGGGCGACCCGAGCGGCAAGCGGAGTGAGCGTCCGATGCTGTCGGTCGAACAGATCGACGCCAATGCCCGCTCGATCGGCGCACAGCTGGGCCGCTTTCTCTCGCTCGACGGCAGCAACGCCGCCCGGGTGTACAACAACGCCGAGTGGCTGCGTCAGCTCAATCTCATGGAGTTCCTGCGGGATACCGGCAAGCACTTCACCGTCAACTACATGCTTCAAAAAGATGCGGTGCAGTCACGGATGGACTCGGGGATCTCCTTCACCGAATTCACCTACATGCTGGTCCAGGCCTACGACTACCATCACCTCTTCCAGGCCGATCACTGCGAGCTCCAGGTCGGGGGGAGCGATCAGTGGGGCAACATCACCGCCGGGATCGAGCTGATCTCCCGGCGGGAGCAGATCCAGGCTCATGGCCTGGTGTCGCCGCTGCTGACGACGGCGGCCGGGGCCAAGTTCGGTAAGAGCGAAACGGGAAACATCTGGCTCGATCCGGCCCGGACCAGCCCGTATCAGTTCTACCAGTTCTGGCTCAACACCGATGATCGCGACGTGGAGCGGCTGCTCAAGATTTTCACAACGCTTCCGCTCCCGGAAATCGGTGCGGTCATCCTGGAGGGCGCCGCGGAGCGAGGTCAGCGCGCCCCGCAGCGCCTCCTGGCCGACGACGTTACCGCCCGGGTGCATGGACCGGACGTTTCCCGGCGGGTGATCGAGGCCAGCCGCATTCTCTTCGGCGGGGGAGACCTGCGCTCGGCGGAGCAGGATACCCTGGCCATTGTAGCGGGAGAGGTGAGCGTGGTGCCGGTAACCCGGGAGGTCCTCGGCGCCGGCCTCCCCATCGTCGACGCACTGATCAGCGCCGGCCTCGCCACCTCCAAGGCCGACGCCCGCCGGGGCATCCAGGGCCTCGGATTCAGCGTCAATGGCGAGAAGCTCACGGCCGAGCGCCCGCTCGGTAGTGCAGACTTGCTGGCCGGTCGCTTCATCGTGCTGCAGAAGGGGAAGAAGAACTACGCCATGATCGACGCCGGCTAACCCGCGCCGGTCCTTCACTCACCATCAGGCTCCCGACAGGATGTCGATCACCCTGCCGATCTCCTCGGCGGTAGTGTAGCAGTGCGGAGCCAGCCGGAGCGCCCCTTCTCGCACTGAGGTGGCAACCCCGGCGGCCTTGAGCGCCGCGAGGCCATTGGGCAGATCCGCAGCGGAAAGGCAGACCATTCCCGAGCTCCTCGCCCCCCACGGCGACATCACCCGCACGCCACGCCGGTCGGCCCACTCCAACAACGGCCGGCCGATGGCCTCGAGGTGGCTCGCGATCCTTTCGATACCCAGCTCGTCGAGCAGATCGAGCGACTGATTCATCCCCAGGATGTCCTGAAACGGCAGCGTGATCAGCTCGAAGCGGCGCGCGTCGTCCCGCAGCGCGCCACTATAGTCGCAGAGCGTGGTGTAGTTGGCGGTTCCCTCGTAGGCGCTCCACCCCGCCATCGGTGACACCAGCTCCGCCACCAGTTCCCGTCGCACGTACATGAACCCGGACCCCCACGGCGACAGCAGCCATTTCTGACAGCCGCAGGCAAGGATATCAACCGGGGTCTTCTTGACATCAAAGGGCATGTGCCCGAGCGCCTGGATGGCATCGACCACCAGCCACGTTGCAGTCGAGCGGGCCACCGCGCTCAGCGCATCGAGATCCACCGCGTAACCATTGTGAAATTGCGCATGGGATATCGACAGGGCCCGTACTCTGCGGTCCTGCATCCGCTCCTTGATCCTGATCTCGTCGGGCCAGCCCTGCCCGTTCAGCGGAACCAGCTCCAGTGTCACACCCTTATCCGAAAGCTGCCGCCAGGGAAAGACGTTCGCGGGGAACTCGGCGTCGCTCACCAGCACCACGTCTCCGGGCTCGAACGGAAGCATGCGCGCCGCGAGATTCAGCCCGAAGCTGGTGTTGGTGGCGAGAGCAATTTCCGCGACATCCGCATTGATCAGCCGGGCGGCGCGGGCTCGGCCATCGGCCAGAATAGCCTGGAGCAGCTCATCGGGGAGCCGGAAGGGAGAGCCCCGGTCCCTGGCAAATTCATCGAGCGCGCGCCGGGTGCGCTCCGGGAGAGGGCCCGTCGATGCATGATTGAGGTAGATCTGCTGGTCGGCCCCGGGAAATTCCGCCTCGCGCAGGGTGCGCACATCGTAACCGGAGCCGGTGGCGGCGGAGACTGAGGTCATGCGGTAATATGCTCTGCATGGCGGCCTCTCCGCAGTTCAACCTGGTGCTGGGCGGCGGAGGGCTCAAAGGCCTGACCCACATCGGCGTCCTGCGGGCACTGGAGGAGCGAGGGCTCACTCCGCAGGCGGTGGTGGGATGCAGCATGGGCGCTCTGATCGCGGCCGCGTGGGCCTGCCGGCTGACGGTACCGGCGATGGAGGAGCGGGCGCTGAAGGTCGTCCGCACCGACGTGTTTCGCATCGCGCATATCGATATGGCGCTCCGCCGCATGCTCTCCCCCGCCATCTACCGCCGCGAGCCGCTCGACCACCTGATCCATTCCCTTGTGGGCGACGTCACCTTCCGCGACCTCACCCGCCGACTGGTCGTGAACACCGTTGACCTCAACACCGGGCAGCAGGTCCTCTGGGGCCTCCCCGGACTCCAGGATGCCCGGGTGGCCGACGCGGTGTTCGCTTCGTGCGCCCTCCCCGGCATTCTGCCGCCTCGCGCCATACTCGGCCGCTTCTGCGTCGACGGGGCCGTGCTCGAGAATCTTCCGGTCCGTGCCGCGCTCGCCATCTCCCCCGCCCCGATCATCGCGGTGGATGTGGGCGGAACGCGGGTCGAGCGCAAAGGGGTGGAGCGGAAGGGGTTCGTGGCCACCTACAGCCGCGGGCTCGAGATCGTGATGCAGACAATGGCCGAGGAGCATCTTACCGACTGGTCCGAGCCTCCGATCGTGCTGGTGCGGCCCCGAGTCGAGCGGGTGTCGATGTTCGCCTTCAATCGGACCCCGTTTCTGCTGGAGGAAGGCTATCGCGCGATGAACGCGGCGCTCGACGCGCTGCCGCACGGACTCGACCAGCTGCCCCCGGGCATCCACCCTCAGCGCGAGGTCCTGGTCCACGTCGATCGCGACCGCTGCGTCGGTTGCGGGGCCTGCGTCGCCCGCGCGCCGGACGTGTTCGAGATAGGCTTCGACGGGCTGGCGGTCGCGAAGAAGGAGAAGGTGTGGTGGTCTCCGCTGGGGGATCATCTCCTCACGGTCTGTCCCACCAACGCGATCAGGGCCGAGCAGACCTGGCCGTAGCGCTGAGGGCGCGAAGATCGGAAACGACCCGGGGCCAGTTGTAGAACGATTCAACGGCCCGCCGCCCCCCGGCGCCGAGAGTTTGGCCGCGGGCCGGGTCGTTCAACAGTGATGCCACGATCCGGGCGACGTCTTCGGGATCTTCCGGATTGACCAGCAGGCCGGTTTCTCCTTCCCGAACGGCGTCCGGCATTCCTCCGCTCCGCCCCGCCACCACCGGTTTGCCTGAGGCCGACGCCTCGAGCAGCGCGATCCCGAATCCTTCCACATCCCGGGCGGTCAGCCGCGAGACGCCGATGTAGATCTCGCAGAGCGCGTAGGCGAGTGGGAGGTCGGCATCGCTCACGTCGGGAAGGAAGTGTACCCGGTCTCCCACGCCGCATTCCCGCGCCAGCGACTCCAGCGCCGGGCGATAGCTGCCCTGCCCGACGATGGCATAGCGCAGCTCGGGGTGACGGGGAGCCAGCAGGGCCAGCGCCTTGATAGTGGTGTCGATCCCCTTGTGCGGCACCAGCCGGGCGACGGTGAGGAGCCATCGTCCCGCGGGGAGCCGGCAGCGATCGGAGAGCGGCGCCGGGTCGAGTCCGGGCCGGAAGGCCGCCGGGTCGGTGCCCAGGGGTATCACCCTAACCCGCCCGGTCCGCTCCGGAAGGCCGAGATCCCGCAGAACGTCGCAGGCCAGATCATGGGTGAACCGGCTGATCGCGACCAACACCTCGGCCGATCCGAGCAGGCGCTTGGCGGCCAGCCGCTTGAAGCGGGAGTCCTGATAGTTGTGGCGCAGCGCCAGCAGGTCGCCGCCGTACAGCATCACCCCGTAGGGAATGCCGCTCCGGTCGTGGGCCCACTTGGCGGGATAGGCAGCGGGCCGCAGGTTCCCGCACCAGATGAACGGCACGGCGTTCTCCGCAGTGAGCGCCGTAACCCGCCGGCTCCAGCGAATCAGTCCCTGCAGCGTCTTGAGCCGGGTCGCCGGCACATCGAGCCGATCGATCCGGTTGGGAAAGCGTGCGTCGGACTCCGCCGAGCCCGGCAGCGAGCCAGTGGATACGATCAGGCCGCCGCGTGGGTAGCCCAGCGCCAGCTCGGCCATCCACCGGGCGATCCCTCCGCCCATCGGCGGGAAATCGAAGGTCAGGAGCAGATCGGGACCGGCGGTCAGATCCGGCTCCCGAGCAGGCGCTGGAGTCCGGGCAGAAAGCGCCGGGCACACGCCTCGATAGTGAGATCGGCGAGGACCGCTGTTGCTCCGTCATGGCGAGGCTGCGCAGCAGCCGAGGCAATCTCCCGCGCCAGCGCGGCGGCATCGTCGGGTGGAAAGAAGCGCACCGCGCCACCGACGAACTCGCGGTGGGGAGGAATGTCCGACGCAATCACCGGCACTCCCATTGCAATTCCTTCCATGGGCGTGAGGCCAAACCCTTCGAACCGGCTCGGCGCCACCACGACACTCGCACCTCGGTAGGCCGCCACGATTTCCTCGTCCGAAGCCCAGCTGCCGCTCAGCTCGAGTGCCACACCGAGCTCGCCCGCGAGCCGCCGCAACGGTTCCGTCTCGGGCCCCTGCCCCATGATCTGCACCACCGGCTTCGAATCGAGTAACGCCGCGGCGCGGAGGATCACCGCGTGATTCTTGTGCGGCACCAGACGGGAGATCGAAAGAATGCGCGGCGGGTTCACGGGCAGGCCCCGCCCCCCTGGCTCGGCGGCGAACCGGTCGCTGTCGTAGCAGAACGGCAGGCGTTCCGACTCGACCCCGAAACGCTCGCGGAGATCGGTGCGCGTGTTCATCGACGGGCACCAGACCATCGCGGCCCGGCGGGCCACGAACCGGATCCTGCTGTAGTTCCCCGCCCGCTCGGGATAGCCTCCCAGTAGCCTCGGAATCCGCCGCACTTTGCCGGCGGCCTCGAAGATGAAGTCCGGTTTGCCGCGGCCGAGCCGCCAGGGCGGAAGGTCCCAGAGATATACCATCAGCGGGCACCGCCATCGCTGCGCATACTCGAACGCCTCGACGGCGCTCTGCCCGTCCGCGGCGACCGCCGCCCGCGCCGCGTCGTCTCCTTCCAGCGCGATCGAGAGCCCCAGGCCGCGCAAGGCCGGCACCGGCAGCGTGCAGTACCGATTGGGCGCGAACCAGCGAAGAGCGTCCACCCTACACCAGCGTATAGTTGCGAAACTCGAAGGGCCGCGCGCCGGTCACCCGTTCCACCAGATCCGAGGCATAGAAACGAAGGTGCTCCAGCGCGAAGAACGGCGGCGTCACCACCCGGCGCGGGTCCACCGCACGGGACGCCACCCACGCGCGCGCAACCAGCGGATGGGTGCCGCGAAACGGCCGAAGACCGGGGAACCACCGCAGGGTCGCGATGGTATTCCCCGGCGGCACCCAGCGGCCCGGATACAGATGCCGGTCTACCACGCCCCGCGCCGTGAGCGCATCGGCCGAGCGCAGCCAGCCGTAGTGAAACATGTCGGCATCGGCGAGGCGGGCCCGGACCTTTCGGTGCTGCGGTCCAGCGCGAAAGCCCTGGGCGTCGCGATACGGAGCGATCTGCAGCGCAGGGTCGAGCCGCACCGCCCGCACCTCTCGCCGGTACCAGCGCCGGTTGACCGCCTCGGTGCCCGGATCGCCGAAGATGTGGTGATACCGCATCACCAGCCCTTCCACCCTCGGATCCGGGTGAGCCGCCGCGATGGCTTCCACCAGCCGCGAAGCACCCGATTCGTGGAGCACCTCGTCAGCCTGGATGCAGACACCCCAGGGATGGGAGCAGGCTCTCATCGCCAGCAGGGTCTGCTCCCTCAGCACCGCCTCGCCCCGGCTAAAGTCCCACTCGGTCTCTACGATGCGAATCCTGGCGTCGGTGATGCCTCGAACGATCTCCAGCGTCCGGTCGTCGGAGCGGCCGACATTCACCACCATCTCGTCCACGATCGGCAGCAGGGAGCGGATGCTCGCCACCACCGGGAAGTCCAGCACCTCGGCGTTCCGCACGATGGTGAATCCGGAAATCTTCACCGGAGTGCCATGGTGAGCAGCTCCTCCAGCCGGTGGCGCCAGGTGTGCTCGCCTAACGCGCGGGTCCGGGCCCGCTCGGCGATCGCCCGCCGGAGGTCCGGTGACCGCAGCAACTCCACCGCCATGTCGCGGAGCTCGGCGGCGGTCCGGAAGAGTACGATCTCCTTGCCGGCTGAAAAATTCCTGGCGAGGTCTGCCTTGGCGTCGCAGAGCTGCAGCGTGCCGATACCGGCCAGCTCGAACACGCGCCGGTTGGCGCCGGTGCCGTAGCGCCCCGATGCGGCCGGCTCGCCGAAGAACTGGTGGATGTTGAGCGCGATATCGGCATTGGAGAAGAGCCGGACGAATTCCTCGCCATAGGCCGGGCCACCAGGCCAGCCGGGTCCCCGCACGCTGAGACCCAGATCGGTCACCGCCTCGAGTGCCCGGGCCCGATACGGCTCATTGGTGCCCACGAAGGCGATCGGAGCGCGGGGCAGCGACGGATCCGGCAGGGGGCGATGGTAGTCGGGATCGAATCCTTCGGCGAGGTAGTCGGCGCGGCGACCCAGCGCGCGATGCCGATCCACCATCGACGTGTCGAAGATGAAGCAGCGGTCGTAAGCGCGGCCAATCCGCAGCGACAGATCGAGGAGATGGGGGCTATCGGGAAACCAGTTGACCCAGGGGACCGACCGGGTCAGCGGTCGAAGCCGGTCGATCGTCTCCGGGTCGAGCCGCGCGCCTTTGAAGACGACGACTAACTCCGGCCGATGGCGCTTGAGCGCCGACTTCAGCCGGCGAGGCAGGTACCGCCGAAGCAGCGCGTTGAGCCCGCTGGTCCGCTCTTCGACCCAGGCCACCTCGCACCCCATCGCCCGAAGCGTGTCGCGGAGAGCGATGCCGGTGCGATGATAGCGGAGATTGAACTTCGCGACGAGCAGGAGGCGGACGCCGGAGTAGACGGGCGGCACGCGCGAAAGGTAAACCGGTGGTACTTTGTCCGCCGATGCGTGTCGCTTTGCTCTATCACGGCCGACTGCCGGTCCAGCGCTATGGCGGGACCGAGCGCGTGGTCGTCTGGCTCGCGCGCGGACTGGCCGAGCTGGGACACGAGGTGGTGCTGCTGGCCGGCCCTGGCACGGACGTGCCCGAAGCCCGGCTCATCCCGGTGGATCCCGCCCTCGCCGAACGCGCAGACTTCGACCCGCGGCCGCTGCTGCCGCCCGGCGTCGACGTGCTCCACGCTCATCGGCCGATAGCCGTTCCGGGCGTCCCGACGCTCTGGACGCTGCACGGCACCGCCACCCGCACCGACTACCCCCCGAACATGGTGGCGCTGAGCCAGGACCATGCACGGCGCAGCGGCGCGCTGGCCTATGTCTACAATGGGCTCGATCCCGCCGACTACCGCTTTCAGCCCGCCAAGGAAGGCTTCGATCTCTTCCTGGGCCGCCATCACACCGCCAAGGGTTTAAGCTGGGCGGTAAAGGGAGCACGGCTGGCGCGCAAAAAGCTCGTGGTCGCGGGGACTTGGCGTACGCTCCTCCGTCCCGGAGTCAAAACGGTTGGGCGAATCGGCGGAGAGCGAAAGCGCGCGCTGCTC
>JBEPVJ010000018.1:0-11790 GCA_041691095.1 Gemmatimonadales bacterium | reverse complement strand
CTTACCCTCTTACCCTCTTACCCTCTTACCCTCTTACCCTCTTACCCTCTTACCCTCTTACCCCCTACCGCTCCGCCCTTCCGAGCGGCTTCCCCCCGCGCGTCAGCCTGGTCGGCATGTCCGCCAGCACGTACGCCATTACCGCCATCGCCGCCACGTTTTCCGCCAGCTCCCGCGGATCGATTTTGTCGACGTTGTCCGCCTCGGTGTGGTGATACCAGAAGTACTTGGTCCCGTCCACGTTGTGGGACATTCCCGGGACGCCTTCGCCCATGATCGGTCCGATGTCCGCCCCGCCGCCGCCCGCCGTCGCGGAATCCACGCCCAGCGGCTTGAGCAGCTTGGAAATCTGGTTGATCACCGTGAACGCCGAGTCGGTCCCGCTGAATCCGAAGCCCCGGAACTTGAAGGTCCCGCCGTCCGATTCGATGGCGGCGACGTACTTGCCCAACTCGCTCTTGTGCGCGTCCCGGTACGCCAGTCCGCCCTTGCCGCCGTTCTCTTCGTTGACCCAGCCCACCGCGCGGATGGTGCGCCGCGGCGTGAGGCCCAGCTTCTTGAGCAGCCGCACCGCTTCCCATGCAATCACCACGCCGCCGCCGTCGTCCATCGCGCCGGTGCCGACGTCCCACGAATCGATGTGCCCGCCGAACACCACCACCTCGTCCGGCTTCTCGCGGCCGGTGATTTCCGCCATCACGTTGCGCGACGGCGAGTCCGGCTCCATGTGTGCCTCCATCTCCAGCCGCACCACGATCTTCTGTCCCCGATTCTGGAACCGGTGCAGCATCGCGGCGTCTTCCATCGAGATCGCCGCCGCGGCGATCTTGGTCACCGTCGAATCGTACGGCTGCATCGAGCCGGTGTGCGGCGTCCGCAGGCCGTAGGGGCCCACCGCGCGGATCAGCACGCCCACCGCGCCGACCTTCGCCGCCGCCACTGCGCCGATGCCCCGGTACGCGACCGTCGCCCCGTAATTGGTGAACGGCACGTCGAACAGCACGATCTTTCCCGCCGCTTGCGCCGCGTGCGCCTTCAAGTCGTCGAAGCTGGACACCACCAGCACTTCCGCGGTGGTGCCTCCCTTCGGCGTCGCGACGCTCTGGCCCAGGCCGAGCATCGGCATGTTGAGGTAGCGCGGCTCCAGCAGCTCCGCCTTCTCGTGGCCCCGCACGAACTTCGGCACCATCACCGGCTCGGTGTGGGCGTTGTCGAGGCCCTCCGATTTCATCCGCGCCAGGATCCAGTCGATGGCCCGCTCCAGCGCGTCGCTTCCGCTGATCCGGCTGCCGAAGCCGTCGGTCAGCTCCGCCAGCTTGTTCCACGCCGAGCTGTCGGCGGTGGCCGCGGCGATGATCCGGTCGGCGATGGGCTGGTATTCCTTCTGGATCGGGTTCATCGTCTCGGCCTTCTTCTTCTGGGCCGATACGGTGGACGCCAGCGCGGTGCAGCAGAGCAGCAGGGCAAGAGGGTAACGACGGGTCATCGAGTTCTCCGAGTAGTGGCCTTCGTTTCCAGTGCATCCATCGCCGTGAGCATTCGTTGCTGCGCGACGAGCCGGTAGCCCAGCCGCAAATAGTCTGCTACTTCGTCCCAGTCGAACTTCTTGTCGGTGTACAACGACACCCAGCCCTGATGTGCCGAATAGGGCGTCAGCACGAAGCCCGGACGCTCGGTCAGCTCGGCCTGGAGCAAGGGCGTCACCTTGATGCTGATGGATGGCCGCTCATGGGTCGGTCCGACGTTGGCGAACAGCTTCTTTCCCGCCATGAAATGAGGGCGGCCCCACTTGATCGCTTCGTTCGCGGATGGCCACCCCAGGCAGATCTTGCGGACCCGCGCCAGCACGCGGGCATCGACGGGCATTAGGGGATGCATGGGGACGAGGAATCTACAACGCAGCCGGGCACCGCGCCGCCAGCGGGCATTCTCCGCAGCGCGGCGCCGTGGTCTTGCAGAGCGTCTTCCCGTGCTGCCGGAGCAGCTGGTGCGCCGCGATCCGCCCCGCGGTGGTGGCCGGAATCTCCCGGGCGGTATCTGCCGCTACCGAGCGGTAGGTTTTCGAGTAATCGGGCGTGGCCGTCCCGAAGCCGAGCCGGAGCAGGACCCGGAGGCCGTTGGATTCGAGGCCCAGGCTCTCGATGCTGCCCGACGCCATGAGAATTTTCTCGGCCCCAGGCTCCCCGATGCCGCGGAATTTTCGGAGAATCCGCCGCGCCTGGTCCGGCTCCTTCCGGCAGAGCCGCGCCAGCTCGCCCGGCCCCAGGTCGATGACCAGGTCGGCGGCGCGCTGCAGCTTCTCGGCGCGCATGGCCGGCTGCATGCCGCCACCCTCGGTGATCAGCTCGGCCAGCGCGCCGGCCCGCATGCCCGCGATCCGCTCGGGGTCCGCGCCGGTCTTCGCCACCAGGCGGCCGTAGACCTGTGTTCTCCGCTCGTCGTCCACCAGGTAGGCGCAGGATTCCCAGAGCACCATCGCGAACGGGTCGGTGTGCGGCAGCGGGAGCGGCTTGCCATAGTGGGTCCGCAGGCGGCGGATCGCCTCCGAAAGGGGCCAGCGGGAGGGGTGCACCGGTGGACGATAGCGCCCGTTGCCGAGCGCCGCCAACGGCGGTAGTCTCCCGCATGCCTTCCACTCGCTTTATGCTGCTGCTCGTCGCCTTCTCGGCTGCGGGTGCCGGCCCCGCCATGGGCCAGACCGATCGCGCTACGCTCATCGCCCGCATCGACTCGATGGCCATGGTTCCGATAAACGGCCGCCAGACCGCGGGATCGTCGGTGGCGGTGGTGCGGGGCCGGGATACCCTGGTCCTCAAAGGCTACGGGAAAGCCGACCTCGAGCTCGATGTGCCGACGCCCGACCGGGCAATGTACGAGATCGGATCGGTCACCAAGCAGTTCACCGCCTCGGCGATTCTCCGGATGGTGGAGCAGGGCAAGCTCTCGCTCGACGACGAGATCACGAAATATCTGCCGACTTATCCCACGCAGGGACACCACGTCACGATCCGCCGGCTGATGGATCACACGTCGGGGATCAAGGGATATACCGAGCTGCCGGCCTTCGCGGCTTTCGCGGCGCGCCCGCTGGCGAAGGACTCTCTGGTGGCGCTCTTCAGCAAGGAGCCGTTCGACTTTGCCCCCGGTGACGGCATGGTCTACAACAACTCCGCCTACTTCCTGCTGGGGATGATCATCGAGAAGGTGTCGGGCCGCACCTACGCCGACTATGTGCAGGACAGCCTCTTCGCACGGGCCGGGATGAAGGACTCGCGCTACTGTTCCGAGAGCACGGTCATGCCGCGCAAGGTGCACGGCTATGATTTCCTGAACGGGACACTGCAAAAGGCTCGGCCGATCAGCCATGTCTGGCCCTTCTCCGCGGGATCGCTCTGCTCCACTGCGGGAGACCTGCTGGCCTGGACCGCGGCGCTGCACGGCGGCAAGATCCTGAGCCCGGCTTCGTATCAGGAGCTGATCACCCCCGGCACGCTCAACGACGGAACCAGGCTCCGCTATGCCAAGGGCCTCGGCCGCGATGAGATCGCAGGGCACCGCGCTATTCATCATGGCGGCGGCATCTTCGGATTTACCTCGTATGTCGCCTGGCTCCCCGACGACAGTCTCACGGTGGTGGTGCTCTACAACTCCGCCGGCCCGGCGAGCCCCCAGGCGCTGACCCAGGACATCGTGGCTGCTGTGCTCGGCAAGATCGAGCCCAAGGTGGTGGCGTACACGGGAGACCTGTCGGAGCTGGCCGGCATCTACAAGGGGGTCGGTCGCGGTGCGACCCAGGTGCTGACCTTCGCGATGGACAAGGGGACGCTCACCGTCTCGCAGGGGGGGCCGAAGGCGGCGCCGCTGATGCACATCGGCAACGGCGTGTTCGAATATGGGCCGGCGCAGTTCACGTTCCTCCGGGCCGGGGGCAAGGTGACCGGGGTGCGGACCGACTACGTGGCGCAGAACACCATCCTGGCTCGGCAGTAGATCATGGCTCCGGCTATCGAGACCCGCGCCCTTCGGAAGGTCTATCCCGCCCCTCCGGCCCGGAAGCGCGGCCCCCAGGGCCCCCACATCGGGCCGGTCAACATTCCGGCAACCGTCGCGTCAGGGAGCCGCGAGATCCTGGCGATCGACGGCCTCGACCTCGATGTCGCGCCCGGAGAATTCTTCGGCCTGCTGGGCCCCAACGGCGCCGGGAAGACCACTACCATCGGCGTGCTGACCACGCGGGTCCGCCCCACCTCGGGCACCGCCGCGGTGGCGGGCATCGATGTGAGTGTGGATCCGGTGTCGGTCAAGCAGCGGATCGGTGTGGTGCCGCAGCGTCCCAATCCCGATCGGCAGCTCACCGCGATCCAGAACCTGATCTTTCACGCCGCCTACTTCGGCATTCCCCGCGCTACCTCGACCCCGCGCGCCCAGGCTCTGCTCGATCAGCTCGGCCTGGGTGACCGCGGCGAGTCCAAGGTGGACCAGCTCTCCGGCGGCCAGCAGCAGCGGCTGATGATTGCCCGCGCGCTGATCCACGAGCCGGAGATTCTTTTTCTCGACGAGCCGACCGTCGGCCTCGACCCGCAGGCCCGGCTGGCGCTCTGGGACGTGCTGCGCGCCCTGCACGACCAGGGCCGCACCATCATCATGACGACTCACTATATGGAAGAGGCCGATCAGCTCTGCGACCGGCTCGCCATTGTGGATCACGGCAAGCTGCTGGCGCTCGATACGCCGGCGGGTCTCCGGGCCCGCGCGCCGGGCGGCACCATGATCGAGGTGACCGTGGACGGCGATGCGGCCGCGGTGCTGACCGCGGTCCAGGCGCTGCCCCACCTGACCCGCGCCTCCGCCCGCGGCCGCGAGCTGCAGGTGTACGCCGAGAAGGTCGCCGAAGCGATTCCGGCGATATTGCGCGCGGCCGAGCAGGCCGGCCGCGCCCCCACCGACATCCGGATCGTGCCGCCCAGCCTGGAAACCCTGTTCGTCTCGCTCACCGGGAGAAAACTCGATTGAACCCCTCTCCCTGGAAGGTCTTCGGCGCGCTGGTCCGCCGCGACGTCCACGTGGTCTCCCGCGAGCTGCCCTTCTTTCTGCTCCGCACCACGCTCCAGCCGATCATGTTCACCATCGTCTTCGGCTACCTGCTGCCCAAGATGGGCTTCGTGCAGCGCGGCTATACCGGCGCGCTGCTCCCGGGCGTGTTAGGGGTGAGCCTCGCCTTTGCCAGCGTGCAGGCGGTGGCCCTCCCCATGGTCGCGGACTTCGGCTGGACCAAGGAGATCGAGGATCGGCTCCTCGCGCCGGTGCCGACCTGGCTGATCGCGCTGGAAAAGGTGCTGGCCGGCACGGTCCAGGGAATGATCGCCGCCCTCTTCGTGCTTCCGGTTGCCCGGTTGATCATGGGACCGATTGTCGGGCTCGACTTCGCCCACTTCGGGCTGGTGATCCTGATGACGCTGCTCGGCGCCTTCTCCTTCTCGGCGTTCGGCCTGCTGCTCGGCACCGGGATCAAGGGAGAGCAGATCGGGCTGATGTTCGGGCTCATCGTGGCACCGATGATCTTCTTCGGCTGCGCCTACTATCCCTGGAAGGCGCTGGCCGCCGCACCGGTGGTGCAATACCTCGTGCTGGTCAATCCGCTGGTCTATGTCTCCGAGGGAATGCGCGGCGCGCTCACGCCCAGTCTGCCGCACATGGGGCTCCCGGTGGTGGCCGGCGCGCTGGTGGTAATCAGCGCGATTTTCATGTTCCTGGGCCTCCGGACCTTCGACAAGCGCGCGGTGTCCTGATTCCTGAAACTGCCCCCGCTTTCCCGCCGTCGTGACTCTATGTACCGCCGACAATTTCTGGTCACTATTGCCTCCGCCACCGGCGTATTTGCGCTCGGGTGTGGGCCGGCCCGGCGCGGCGTTCCCGCGGGCGATCCATTCGTTCCCAGTGCCTTCCTCCGGATCGATCCCGACGGCAGCGTCACGGTCACGGTGGCGCGGGCCGAGATGGGTCAGGGCTCCCGCACCGCGCTGGCGCTCATTGTCGCCGAGGAGCTCGATGCCGATTGGTCCCGGGTGCGGGTGGAGCAGGGAGACCTCGACCCGAAATACGGCGATCAGTTTGCCGGCGGTAGCGCGGTGGTGCGCACCTCATGGGAGCCGCTCCGCAATGCCGGCGCCGCCGCGCGGTCCATGCTGATCGGCGCTGCCGCGGCGCGGTGGGGCGTTCCCGCCGCCCAGTGCACCACCGACAACGGCGAGGTGCGCCACTCAGCGAAGCGCCTAGGCTATGGAGAGCTCGCCGGCGCCGCGAGGCTGCTGCCGCTGCCCGCCAAGGTGGATCTCAAGAGGCCCGAGCAATTCCGCCTGATCGGGAAGGGCCGCCCCAATCTCGATCATCCCGCCGTCGTCACCGGCGCGATCCATTTCGGCATGGACACCCAGGTGCCGGGCATGCTCTACGCCGTGATCGCCCGGGCCCCGGTGTTCGGCGCGCAGGTCGCGAAGGTGGACGACGCAAAGGCGCGTGCGGTGCCCGGCGTGCGCGATGTGGTGCGGGTCGATGCGGACGCATTGCCCGGATTCGGCGAGAACAATCCCAAGCCGGCCAATGGCGTCGCGGTGATCGCCACCTCCACCTGGGCCGCGATGAAGGGCCGCGAGGCGCTCTCGATCGAGTGGAACGAGCGCGGCGGGCGCGCCGAGGGAACCGCCGCGATGCGGGCCACCGCGGTGAAGCTGGCCGCCGGGAAGGATCACTTCGTCACCACGGTCGGCACCGAGGTGGGCCCTGCGCTGGCCCGCTCGGCGCACCGGCTCGAGGCGGTCTACGAGACCCCGCTGCTGGCCCACGCGCCGATGGAGCCGATGAATTGCACTGCGAGCGTGACCGGCGCCCGCTGCGAAGTCTGGGCCCCGACCCAGAACCCCGAGTATGTCCAGACGGTGTCCCACCTGATCACCGGGCTGGCGCCGGCGCAGATCATGGTGCACGTAGCCCGCATGGGCGGCGCCTTCGGCCGCCGCTTTTATGCGGACTACGCCGCCGAGGCGGTGTTGCTCAGCAAGGCGGTCCAGGCGCCGGTCCAGGTGATGTGGACCCGGGACGACGACCTGGGCCACGGCTTCTACCGGCCCGCCGGCTATCACCTGCTGCGCGGGGGGCTCGACGCCGCGGGCCAGATCACCGCCTGGGAGCACCGCCTCTGGAGCGCCTCGCGCGGGCACTACATGGAGTGGCAGCCGCCCAAGGGGAAGGAGCTCAACCCTGGAGAGCTCTCCCGCGACGACTACCCCGCCGTCCTCGCGCCCGCCTTCCGGTACAGCTACACCCCGCTCCAGTCGAAGATCCCGCGGGGTCAGTGGCGCGCGGTCGAGAATTCCGGAAATGTGTTCGTCACCCAGAGCTTCCAGGACGAGCTGGCCCATGCCGCGGGCGCCGACCCGCTGGCGTTCCGGCTGGCGCTGCTCCAGGCCACCGCGGGCCCCCGGCCTTCCAACGGCGCCTACGATGCCCAGCGGCTCCAGCGGGTGCTCCGCCTCGCCGCCGAGCAATCGGGATGGGGCACCCCGCTCGCCGCCGGGCGGGGCCGGGGGATCGCGGCGGTCTTCGCCAACCAGAGTTACGTGGCCCACGTGGTCGAGGTGACCGTCACCGGCGGCACCGCGGTGCGGGTGGACCGGGTGGTCTCGGCGGTGGACTGCGGCCAGGTGGTGAATCCCGCGGGGGCGCGGGCCCAGGTGGAGGGCGCCATCCTCCAGGGGCTCTCGACCGCGCTCCGCGAGGAGATCACCGTCACCGGTGGACAGGTGGACCAAAAGAACTTCGACAGCTACGCCCTGCTCCGTTTCCGGGAAGCCCCGGTCATGGACATTCACTTCATCGACAGCCACGACAAGCTGGGCGGGTTAGGCGAGCCGGCCCTTCCGCCCACCGCGCCGGCGCTCACTAACGCGATCTTCGCCGCGACGGGAACCCGTCTCCGGCGTCTTCCCGTGTCACTCGACGGATTTCATGCGGCATAGCCTCATCGCAGTCTCATTGCTCGGCGCCCTTCACGCCTCCGCGGTCCAGGCCCAGTATCCCGAGGTGGATTCCGCGCGGGTGGCCCGGGAAGCCTGGCGGGCGACGGTGCCGCTGATCCGCGCCAGGGACTGGCCCGCCGCCCGGACCCAGGTGCGCCACGCCGTCGACGCCTGGCCCCAGCAGCCCTACTACATCACCGTCTACGCCTCGCTCTCCGCCAAGCTCGCCGACACCGCGGAGACGCTGCGCGCCCTGACCCTCCTGGCCGACGAGGGGCTCAGCCTGGACGTCGCCGCCGATTCGGACTTTGTCCTGGTCCGGAACGCGCCGGCGCTCGCGCCGGTGCTCGCGCGGCTGGCGGTCAACGCCGCGCCGGCGGAGCACGGCACCATCGCCGCGACGCTGGCCCAGGACGATTTTTACCCGGAGGGTATGTCGCACGATCCCGCTCGCGGGGTCTGGTACCTGGCCAGCGTGCGGCACCGCAAGGTGGCGCGGGTTAATCGCGACGGCACCGTGCAGGAGCTCGTCAAAGAGGGCCAGGACAGCCTCTGGGCCGTGCTGGGAGTCCGCGCCGACCCGGGGACCGGCACGCTCTGGGTGACCACCGCCGCAATTCCCCAGATGGCGGGTTACAACTCCGCCGATAGCGGCCGCTCCGGCATCGTCGCCTTCGACCTCGCCACCGGGCGGCTCAAGCGGCGCTACCTGCTCCCGCCGTCTCCGCAAGGACATCTTCTCGGCGACCTGGTCGTGGCGCCCAACGGCGATGTCTACGCCACCGACAGCCAGGACCCCGCCATCTGGAGAATCCGGAAGGGAAGCGGCACGGTGGAAGAGTTTCTCCGTCATCCGCTCTTCCGCTCGCTCCAGGGCCCCGCGTTCACCCCGTCCGGCAAGACTCTCTACGTCGCCGATTATTCTCACGGCGTGCTGATGGTGGATATGGCCACGCTCAAAGTGAGCGGGCTGTCGGTTCCTTCCGGAGCCACCGCGCTCGGCATCGACGGGATGGTGTGGTACGACGGCGGGTTGATCGGGGTGCAGAATGGCGTGGCGCCGGCCCGCATCGTCCGGCTGTGGCTCGA
Source organism: Gemmatimonadales bacterium (assembly GCA_041691095.1). Lineage (GTDB taxonomy): Bacteria > Gemmatimonadota > Gemmatimonadetes > Gemmatimonadales > GWC2-71-9 > JABFSM01. The sequence goes on along the minus strand of JBEPVJ010000018.1, from coordinate 2,686 downwards.
CGCCGACGGCCGGCGGATTACCCGGATCGAGACCATCGACCGGCACTCGGTCGCCACCGAGCCGACCATCGGCACAGTGTGGGGCAAGAGCTTCTTCTATGTCGCCAACAGCCAGTGGGATGAATATGACGATGCGGGGCAGCTCAAGCCGGGCGTGCACCTGGAGCGGCCCCGCATCATGGAGATCAAGCTGCCCTAGCTCAGGGAGTGGCCGGCCGGGCGCTCCCGCCATCGGTGAGGAACCGCACCTTGCCGTCGGGCATGCGCCGCCAGATGGTCAGATATTTCCCATAGCTGGTCGGCGAGCCCTGCGTCTTGATCATGGACTCGCCGACGGTAAAGCCGAGATCGCCGCTGCCCGCCGCGCCCGCCAGCACCGGATGCCAGCTCCACGCCGAGGGCGGACCACCCTCGAGGCCGGCCCGAATGGCCGCGGGGCCCCGGGTGATGATCCCGCCGCCCATCGTGACCGCCTGCGGCGCGGCAAATCGCTCGAACGCCAGCGCGGCGCTCGAGTCTCCCGCCAGCTTGGCAAAGGCCAGATCCGCCGCGATGAACTTCGCAGCCGGCCCGCTGACTGGGAGCGGGGTGAGTGTGAGCGGACCCATCTCCGGCGTCACCGTGCTGGCGGCCGCGGGGTACAAGCCGAGCCCAACGAACGCGGCGAGCTTCCATTCGCCATTTTCCCGATGCCACGCCGCGATGTAGCGGGCCAGCCGGGCCGGTGCGCCGTCCCGGGCCGCCGCCGCCACGCCCCAGGTGATGCCGAGGGATGCATCGGACGAAATGTCGTAGCCGAGCGGCTGCCAGGTGATCCGGAGTGAGTCGAGCAGCCGTTGCGCCGCCAGGAGACGCCGCACCGGCTCGACGCCATGGATGACCGGCGCGTTGGGCCAGAGGATGGTGCCGTCAGCCGCCAGCGCCGCGGTGATGGCGGTGGAGAACTTGCCCTTCCCGCTGGCCTCGGACACCGCCCGTTCGGCGTTGATGAGAGAATCGGAGGCATCCTGCGCCGCCAGCGGTCGGAAACCGAGCAGAAGCGACCCGGCGAGGGCGCCGGCCGTGAACAGCGTGTTATTTTTGGGCATGATTTCCCTACGCACCGCCCCAGGAAAGGATTCACCGTGCCAGCCCGCCCCATGATGTTGCTGGGCGCTCTCTCGATGTTCGCTGCCGCCGTCTCCGCGCAGCGCGCGCCCGCGGTCACCAATATTCGCTACGAGCTCACCTTCGATTCCAGCACCGCGGCCCGGAAGACGGTGCGCGTCGGGATGCATTTCGACGTCGCGGCTCCAGGCCCGGTGCTGTTGTCGATGCCGGCGTGGACCCCCGGCGCCTACGAGATCAGCAACTTTGCCCGCAAGGTTTCGGCGTTCGGGGCCCGGAGCGCCGGGCATGAGCTGGTCTGGGACAAGCTCGACTACGATACCTGGCGGGTGCGGCCCACCGCCGCCGGAACCGTGGACATCGGATTCGATTTCCTCGCCGACACGCTCGACAACGCGATGGCATGGTCCAAGCCCGACTTTCTCCTGGTGAACGGCACCAACGTTTTTCTCTATCCCGAAGGGATCGGCCTCGGGTTCCCGTCACGGGTGACGGTAACCACCACGGCCGGCTGGCGCACCCTGACCGGCCTCGACCCCGACGGTCTGCCCGGTCGCTACCGCGCCGGCAATTATCACGATCTGGTGGACATGCCCTTCTTCATCGGGCGTTTCGATCTCGACAGCGCGATGGTGGAGAGCAACTGGCATCGCCTCGCGTCGTATCCGGCGGGACTGCTGGCCGGTGCTGCGCGGCGCACGCTCTGGGATCAGATCCAAGGGTTCCTCCCCGCCGAAGCAAAGGTCTTCGGCGAGACACCATGGAAGGTCTATTCCACGATGCTGATCTTCGATGCGTCGTATGGTGGCGGGAGCGCGCTGGAGCACCAGAGCTCTCACGTCGGCATCTATCACCCCGGATTCATGGGCACGCCGCTGCTGGCGTCGATCACCGCGCACGAGATCTTCCACGCCTGGAATGTGAAGCGGCTCCGCCCCGCCGACATGATGCCCTACCGCTACGACCAGGCCGAGCCCACCACGCTGCTCTGGGTGAGCGAAGGCATCACCGACTACTACGCCGACCTGGCGCTGGTCCGCGGCGGCATCATCGACTCGACCGTCTTCCTCTCGCTCACCGACGGCAAACGCCAGAAGGTGGCCGATCTCCCGTCGGTGTCATTGGAGGATGCGTCCCTCTCCACCTGGATCAAGCCCACCGACGGCACCGCGGATATCTACTACGACAAGGGCTCGCTGGCGGGACTGCTGCTCGATATCCAGATCCGCGACGCCAGCGACAATCGTACCTCACTGGACGACGTGATGCGGGGGCTCTACCGCAGTGCATACAAGAATGGAAAGGGCTTCACCACCACCGAATGGTGGGCCGCGGTGAGCGCCGCCGCCGGCGGGAAGTCGTTCGCGGATTTCTCGGCGCGCTACGTGGACGGCCGCGAGGCCTTTCCCTGGAGCCGCGTCGCCCCGCTTGCCGGCATGATGGTGCATGCCGATTCGACTCGCGAGCTGCGACTTGGCGTCAATACCATCGCCGACAGCAGCCGGGTGTTCGTGACGGCGGTGACGCCGGGCAGCACCGCCGAGACGGCCGGTGTCGAAGCGGGCGATCAGCTGATCAG
>JBEPVJ010000017.1:0-12233 GCA_041691095.1 Gemmatimonadales bacterium | reverse complement strand
GTCGTCGCGATCAAGGAAACTCCTCGGGATCCGAATCGTCTTCCGAACGGTCTCAAGCGGGGTCACGTCGTTACGATCGATGCCGGGCACGGCGGTGTCGATCCGGGCAATCCGGGCATCTTCTTTCCCGATGGACTCAAGGAAAAGCACATCACGCTTCAGATCGCGCTGCTGCTGCGCGACGAGCTCAAGGAGCGCGGCGTCAAGACCGTCATGACCCGCACCCGCGATACCTTGATCGATCTTCGGAGCCGCAGCACTTACTGCACTGATGCGTGCGACCTGTTCGTAAGCATTCATGTGAACTCGCTCGAGAAGCGCCCCGGCTATTCGCGGATTCGCGGGTTCGAGACCTACTTCCTGGCCGAAGCCAAGACCGAGGATGCCAAGCGGGTGGCCAGGATGGAGAACGAAGCGGTTCGGTTCGACAGTCCCGATAGCAGAGGGGAGCAGGGGGGAGGTCTCGATTACATCATGAAGGACCTCCAGCTCAACGAGCATCTCAGGGAATCGGCCCGCGCCGCCGAGCTGGTTCAGTCCTATCTGCAGGAGTCGCATACCGGTCCCGACCTCGGCGTCAAGCAGGCGGGCTTGATGGTGCTCAACACCGCCCGGCGTCCGGCTATTCTTGTAGAAGTCGGGTTCAGCACCAATCCGGAAGACGCCAAGCTGCTTACCGGCCACGTCAGCCAGAGAAACTTGGCCTCCTCGCTCGCCGATGCTGTCGTCGCCTATCTCCTCGAGTACGAGCGGAAGTCGGGGCAGGGCCCCGTGTCCGCCGGCACCGGGAGTCGTTCGGGGCGGCGGTGAGCACTCCTGGACCCATCGCGGTATTCGGTACGACCTTCCAGAACCCAGTTCTCCTTGCCGCTGGGACCGCGGGATTTGGCCGCGAGCTCGACGGCGTGATGGATCTCGACCGGCTGGGAGGCATCGTCACTAAGGCCGTCTCCCTGAATCCCCGCGCCGGCAATCCATCGCCCCGGGTGGCCGAATTTCCCGGTGGCATGATCAACTCCGTCGGGCTCGCCAATCCCGGTCTGGACTCGGTGCGGACCCGAGAGCTCCCCTGGCTCACCGCCCGTCTCAGTCTTGCCAGGATTCTGGTCAACGTGGTGGGCTTCGTCGAATCCGAGTACGCCGAGGTCATTGCGGGGCTCGACGACCTCGAGGCGATCGCGGGGTACGAGATCAACCTCTCCTGCCCCAACACGTCGGCGGGCGGGGTGGAGTTCGGAGCCGATCCGGTGTCGGTGGCGCGGGTTATGTCCGGCTGCCGCCGGGCGACCCGCCGCCCTCTGATCGCCAAGCTCTCTCCGGCGCTGCCCGACATTGCCGCCATTGCCCGCGCCGCCGTGGACGCCGGGGCCGACGGGATCTCCGTGATCAACACGATGCCAGGGTACCTCTTCGACGGCGCGCTCCCCCGGCTTGGCAACGGCAACGGAGGCGTGAGCGGCCCAGCGCTGCTACCCGTCGGTCTGCTCGCGGTCCGGAAGGTCAGGGAGAAAATGCCCGCCGTGCCGGTGATCGGCGTGGGAGGTGTACGCAGCGCACGGGACGTGCGCCAGTACCTCCGCGCAGGCGCTTCGCTCGTGGCCATCGGCACCGGACACCTGGCCGATCCCCATTTGCCCGCGCGCATCGTGCGCGACCTGGAGACCCAGCGTGGCTGAGCTGATCCTGGCACTGGACCTTCCCGATCGCGTCCTCGCCCTCCGCATGCTCGACCGGCTTCCCACGCTACGATGGGTCAAGATCGGCTCGATACTGATGACCGCTGAAGGCCCCGACCTGGTACGGGAAGTCATCGACCGCGGATACTCGGTGTTCCTCGACCTCAAATGGCATGATATACCTAACACGGTCGGCGGTGCGGTCTCCGCCGCGCGCGAGCTCGGTGTCCGCATGGCCACGGTCCATCTTCTCGGCGGTCCGGCCATGCTGCGTGCCGCCGCCGGGGCGGGCGAGGGTGCGCTCGCGGTCGTCGGCGTCACCGTTCTCACCTCCCACGACGAGGCCGAGTATGCCCATACCATCGGGCGTCCCTCGGTGCGCCTGCTTGATGAGGCGGCGCGACTGGCGCGGATGGGGATGAGCGCCGGACTGGCGGGAGTGGTGTGCAGCCCGCTGGAAGTGGACCGGCTCCGAACCGGCCTCGGACCTGACGCGCTGCTCGTGGTACCCGGAATCCGGCGTCCCTCGGATAACCCGGGAGATCAGAGCCGGACGGCAACGCCGGAGGAGGCGGTCCGACAGGGCGCGACGCATCTGGTGATTGGACGCCCTATTCTACTCGCCGCCGATCCCGCGGCGGTCCTCGAGGAATTGGAGGCCTCACTGGCCCAATAGACCTAGTAGATCTGCTAGTTAGTAGATGTTCTAATTCCGCCCGATTCCAGAACGCCCCCTTCCAATTGTCCGCCGGGTCCTGATCCGTGCCGCAATGGCATCGCGCCACCGGGTGCCGCAACATCTTGCGGTACTCTGTGAGGCTCGCTCCGTAATGAATCGGCAAGAGGCTATGAATGCAGCAGTTCCGTTCACGGCACGTTTATTGAGTTTTTCTTGACCTGAGTTGACGAGCAGGAGCTCAAGACTCCATTGTCTAGACGCGGGAGTTGCCGTGGAAGGCTCGATTCGTCCCGACGAAGTTCGTCCCGCGCTGGCCCAACCCGCTGCCGGCATCCTTGCCAAGGCCCGGAACGACGAGCGCCCGGTCGAGGCGTCAATCTTCGCCGCCCGGATCCTCATCCTCGACGACGAGCCGGCCAATACCGCCATACTTCGGCGTATTCTGGAGCGCGCCGGTTATACCAGGGTCGCGGCCAGCAACGATCCCCTGCAGGCGGCCGCGCTTTTCCTGCAGCTCCGGCCCGACCTGATCTGCCTCGATCTACACATGCCCGGGCTGGATGGCTTCGGAGTGCTGGATTTGCTGGCCCCGTTGATTCCTCCAGCGACCTACCTGCCGATCCTGATGCTCACGGGAGATTCCACCTCCGCGTCCAAACAGCGCGCGTTATCTCTGGGCGCGAAAGACTTCGTAACCAAACCGTTCGACGTCGATGAGGTGCTCCTGCGGATACGGAACCTGCTGATTCCCCGGTTCATGCACCTGGAATTGGCCGGCTACAACGAACTGCTTGAACGACAGGTTCGAGAGCGAACCAGGGCTCTCGAAGACTCGCGAGTGGAAGTGCTGGAGCGTCTGGCCCGTGCGGCCGAATTCCGAGATGACGCCACCGGACAGCATACCCGCCGCGTGGGCCTGCTGGCGGGGCGACTCGCCGAAAGCGTCGGCGTGAGCGGATCGGAGCGGGAGACCATTGTTCGCGCCGCCCCGCTACACGATATCGGAAAGATCGGCGTGCCCGATCAGATCTTATTGAAGCCGGGCAAGCTGAATCCGGAAGAGTTCGAGATTATGAAGCGCCATACCACGATCGGCGCGGAGATTCTCGCCGGCGGCCGCTCCTCGCTGATCCAAATGGCCGCCGAAATTGCCCATCATCATCACGAACACTGGGACGGTCAGGGCTATCCCTCCGGGCTTGATCACGCCTCGATCCCGCTCCCCGCGAGGATCGTCGCCCTGGCGGACGTATACGATGCGCTGACCCACGATCGTCCATACCGGACCGCGTGGCCCCTGGCCGAGGTACTGCGAGAGATCCAGCGGCAATCCGGAACCCAGTTCGACCCCCAGATCGTGGCCGCCTTCATGGCCCTCCCCCATACGGAACTCATGTGACGGGTCGGAGTACGCGCGAAGACGGCCGCCGAGCCGCCGGCTACGGATACCGGCCTCGGGATTCCCGGCGGAGTCCTAACGAAAGGATCTTCGAGAAATTCGGGCAGGCGGAAACCCACCGGGCGCTTCGGGGGCGCTCCGGCGGGCTGGGGCTGACGTTCTGCAAGCATGCAGTCGAAGCGCACGGAGGGGACATTGGGTCGTGAGCAAAGTCGGGCTGGACGCACCTTCTGAGTACGGCTGCCTGTACCAGCCTAGGACCCACGCATTTGCAGCACCACCCGCAGGGCAGAAATCACTCGCCGGAAATCATCGTCATCGGACTGGTCGGCCGCAGGCACTCCTTCCTCTTTGGTCAGGGAGGATGCGATGTCGCGTTCGAGTATCTGTCGTGTCGAGGGGAGCCTGGTGTCGTCGGACATGACCTCGGTAAAGGGCAAAAAGCGCACCCCACGGGCTCCGTAGGCAATTTTTGTTTTCGGTTTTCGTTCGGTTTAAATGAGGGATGAAATGGGGTGGGTTGGTGGTCTCGGTTCGGACGAGCCGGCGCGGAAAGTGGTGCGGCGCTTTGAGCTAGGGCTTGCGTGTTGATTTCGCAGAATCTATATTGGGCAGCTCCCCTTCAAACGCCGTTTGGAGAATATTTGTGAAGGTACGCTCCAGTGTCAAACCGATCTGCGAACACTGCAAAGTGGTCAAGCGTCAAGGCGTGATCCGGGTCATTTGCAAGCGCAATCCAAAGCACAAGCAACGGCAGGGCTGATATGGCGCGTATCGCAGGCGTAGATCTTCCCCGGGAAAAGCGGGTCGAAGTCGCCCTCACGTACATCTTCGGCATCGGGCGGCCTACCAGCAACAAGCTGCTGGCCAACTCGGGCATTGGGCCGGACACCCGCGTGCGGGATCTCTCCGACGCAGAAGTCGCCCGACTCCGGCAGCTGATCGAGCGGAGCGTGAAGGTCGAAGGCGCGCTTCGCACCGAAGTCGCCATGAACATCAAGCGGCTGATGGATATCGGATCCTACCGTGGCTCGCGCCACCGGAAGGGACTTCCGGTCCGCGGCCAGCGCACCCATACCAACGCGCGCACCAAGAAGGGGCCGCGCCGCGCTATCGCGGGCAAGAAGAAGGCGACGAAGAAGTAACCTATGACATCTCCCGAAACTCCCGCGGCTCCGGCCGCCGCCGCGCCAGTCAAGGCGCCAGTGGTCAAGAAGGGCAAGAAAACCGTCGAGTCCGAGGGCATTGCCCACATCTCGGCCACGTTCAACAACGTGCTCATTACCATCACCGATATGCGCGGAAACACCATCGCGTGGGGCACCGCCGGCAAAGCCGGGTTCAAGGGCTCCAAGAAGAGCACCCCGTTCGCGGCGACAGTCGCCGCGGAAAATGTGGGTCGTGAGGTCATGAACATGGGCGTCCGCAAGCTCCACGTGCTGGTGCAGGGCCCGGGCAGCGGCCGCGAGTCGGCCATCCAGGCCCTGGCCTCCGTGGGTCTGCGTGTGGTCTCCATCAAGGATGTCACCCCGATTCCTCACAACGGGTGCCGTCCGCCCAAGAAGCGGCGGGTTTAAGTCATGTCGCGATACACTGGACCGGCGTGCCGGCTCTGCAGGCGGGAGGGCACCAAGCTCTTCCTCAAGGGATCGCGCTGCCTGACGGAAAAGTGCGCCGTCGAGCGCCGCGGTTATCCGCCCGGCCAGCACGGCCAGGCAAACAGCGGGCGCGGCGGCCGGAAAATGTCGGAGTACGCCAAGCAGCTGCGCGAAAAGCAGAAGGTCAAGCGGATCTACGGTCTCTCCGAGACCCAGTTCCGTAATACTTTCGAGCGCGCCAGCCGGGAGAGCGGCGTCAAGGGCACTAACCTCCTGGTCGCACTGGAAACCCGGCTCGACAATATCGTTTACCGGATGGGTTTCGCTACCAACCGGAAGGGCGCACGACAGCTGGTCCGTCACGGCCATGTGCAGATCAACGGCGAGCGGGTCGACATTCCTTCCTATCGGGTCGTGCCCGGAGAGGAAGTCAGCGTCGCTCCAGAAAGTCGTGAGCTGGTGCCGGTCAAGATTGCCCTCGAAGGCGCTACACGCGGCGCTCCGATGAACTGGCTTTCGGTGGATTCGGCCAAGGTGTCCGGGCGGGTTACTACCTTGCCCACGCGGGATGGAATTCCGCTCAATGCTCAGGAACAGCTCATCGTCGAGCTTTACTCGAAGTAAGCGGGGGATAGCACACGCATGACGATCGACATGACCGGTCTGGTCCGCCCGTACATGGTCGAAATGACCAAGCGGGACGACAATCCGAATATCGCCGAATTCCGGCTCCAGCCGTTGGAGCGCGGTTTCGGTTACACGCTGGGCAACTCGCTCCGGCGCCTGCTGCTGTCCTCGCTCCGCGGCTCTGCCGTGTGGGCATTCCGGATGGACGGGGTGGTGCACGAGCATCAGACGGTGGCCGGCGTCCTGGAGGACATTCACCAGATCATTCAGCGCCTCAAGGCGCTGACCTTGGTCCTGGATGAAGACAAGGACGAGGCCATCCTGCGGATCCGCCGTGAAGGCAAGGGTCCGGTCTATGCGCGCGATATCCAGGAATCGGCCGGGGTTCGGGTCGTCAATCCCGATCACCTGCTGTTCACGCTGCAGGACGACAAGGACATCAGCTGCGACCTGTACGTCAACAAGGGTCGCGGGTACGTGGAGTCGGAAGTGCACCACGTCGATCGGTCGATGCCGGTGGATGCGGTCCGCATCGACGCGATCTACAATCCGGTGCGCCGGGCCAACTTCACCGTCAGCGAAACGCGCGTCGGTCAGCGCACCGACTACGACCGGCTCGCCGTGATGGTGGAAACCAACGGCACCATCAGTCCGGAAGACGCCATCGCCTACGCGGCGGCGCTCGCCACGGAACACTTTCGGTTCTTCATCGACTTCGGCCGGGTGCCGCAGCAGCGCGCGCTACCCGCCGAGGGGGTGAGCATCACCGGCGGCCTCAAGATGAAGCTCGAGCGGCTCATCGACGATCTTGGCTTGTCGGTTCGCTCGCTCAACTCGCTCAAGAATTCCAACATCCGCACACTGCGGGATCTGGTGGAGTTCAGCGAAGAAGAGCTGCTCAAGGTCAAGAACGTCGGTGAGAAGGCCGTCGCCGAAATCGCCGAGCTGCTTCAGCGGGAAGGCCTCAAGTTCGGCATGGCGTTCGAGGAAGTCGATGGAGATCTGCGAGTGGCCCGGAGCGGTGGTGCCGCCGTCGATGGTGCCGGTCCCGCCGGGGAGAATTCGTAATGCGGCATCGCGCCAAGGGAAAACAACTTTCCCGTACCGCCACCCACCGGAAGGCGCTTCTCCGCAACATGGCGGCGAGCCTCTTCCAGCACGATGCGATCGTCACCACGGAGGCCAAGGCCAAAGAGCTGCGGCCCTTCGCAGAGCGGCTCATCACGCTGGCGCGTCGCGGTGATCTCCATGCCCGCCGGCAGGCCGAGCGTAAGATTCCGGATCGCGAAATTCTCGGACGGCTGTTCAAGGAAATCGGGCCGAGATTCGCCGCGCGACCGGGCGGATACACTCGCATCCTCAAGCTGGGGCACCGCGTTGGAGATGGCGCGGACATCGCGCGCATCGAGCTCCTCTCCGAGTGACGTCGCACCGGCTTCCAGAAACGACAAAGGGGACCAGCTGGTCCCCTTTTTTTCACCCTGGAGTGGCTGTGGTGCCGGCGTCAGCTGGCTTTCTTGATCTTGTTACCCTTGATGCACTGGGTGCACACGCGCACCCGCTTGATCTCACCGGCGATTGTCGTGCGAACGGTCTGCAGGTTGGGGTACCAACGCCGCTTGACCCGGTTATTCGCGTGGCTCACATGGTTTCCCGTGGTCGGCCCTTTGCCACAGACGGTGCAGACGCGCGCCATGACCCAACTCCTGAAAAAGGCTTCGTTCCGAGCCCGGAAAGGTAATCCCATGCGTGGTTTAGCTCAATGCCTCCCGGTACGTCGATACGCCTCGGCGTCGGCAAGGCCGTCCGTTGACCTGCCGCCCTGCCGGCATGCCGCCCGCCTGGGGCATTAACGGATGTCGCCGAAAGCCCTCATCACCGGCATCACCGGCCAGGACGGCTCCTACCTCGCCGAGTTGCTGCTGGCCAAGGGGTACGAAGTCTACGGGATGGTCCGGAGAACCAGCCACCACAGCTTCGAGCGCATCGAGCATCTGGTGGACCGGATTCACATCGTGACCGCGGATCTTCTCGACCAGCACTCACTCACCGTGGTGCTGCAGGACGTTCGCCCCGACGAGGTCTACAATCTCGCCGCGCAATCCTATGTGCCCACCTCGTGGAGCCAGCCGGTGCTGACCGGCGAATTCACCGCATTGGGCGTCACCCGGATTCTCGAAGCCGTACGCCTGGTGCATCCCACCGCGCGGTTTTATCAGGCCAGCTCCTCCGAGATGTTCGGAAAGGTGCAGCAGACTCCGCAGCGTGAGGACACCCCGTTCTATCCACGCTCTCCCTACGGAGTTGCCAAGGTCTACGGCCACTGGATCACCGTGAACTATCGAGAGTCCTACAACCTGTATGCGGTGAGCGGGATCCTGTTCAATCACGAATCGCCCCGGCGCGGCATGGAATTCGTCTCCCGGAAGGTCACCGACGGTGCTGCGCGCATCCGCCTCGGTCTCGCCACTGAATTGCGGCTGGGAAACCTCGATGCCCGGCGAGACTGGGGCTTCGCCGGCGACTACGTCGATGCGATGTGGCGCATGCTGCAGCGGGGCACCCCGGAGGACTACGTGATCGGGACCGGTACGGCGCATAGCGTGCGGGATCTGGTCGAGGCCGCATTTTCCCACGTGGGGCTCGACTGGCGTAAGTACGTGGTGACCGACCCGGCGTTCATCCGACCAGCCGAAGTGGACGTACTTCTTGCGGATCCGGGCCGGGCAAGGCGCGAGCTCGGATGGACGCCAACGGTGGACTTCAAGGCGCTGGTGGAGATGATGGTGGCCGCCGATCTCGAGCGGCTGAAGCGCCCGCGGTGAAGGTTCTCGTCACGGGTGCCGATGGCTTCGTCGGTGGGTGGCTGGTCCGGGAGTTGATCGGGCGGGGCCACTCGGTCACCGGGGTTTACCGCGCCGGTGGGCAGGCGTCGATTGTGCTGACCCCGGCCGAAACCGCCCAGACAGAATGGCGGGCCATGGAGCTGTCCGACGCGACGTCGGTGTCGATTGCCGTGACCGGCCGCTGGGACGCCGTGATGCACCTCGCCGCCGTGGCGTCGGGCGCCGAAGCACGCCGCGATCCGGGGTTGGCCTGGGAAATCAACGCGGGAGGAACGGCGAGGCTCGTGGACTCGGTCGCATCGGGCACTTTCCTTCTCCTGGTCTCGACCGGCGAGGTCTACGGCATGGGCACCGGTGTTGCGCATGGAGAGTTCGACCCGGTCGAGCCGGTCTCCCCGTACGCCGCGAGCAAGGCCGGCGCGGAGATCGCCGCACTGGAAGGCGCCCGCCGAAAGCATCTCAAGGTGCTGGTGGTCCGCGCCTTCCCTCACACCGGTCCTGGGCAGGATCCGCGTTATGTCATTCCCGCCCTGGCCCGGCGTCTCCTCGACGCGAAGCGCGATGGCCAGGACACCATCACCACGGGAAACCTGGATCCGGTCCGGGATCTGCTCGACGTGCGGGACGTGGTCGCTGCCTATGTCTCCCTGATGGAGCGTGGCGCAGACGGCGGGATCTACAATGTGGCGAGTGGCACCGGACAATCGCTCCGCGAGATCTTCGAGAGGCTCCAGCAGCTGGCGGGGTACCGGGTCACCACGAAATTCGATGCCTCACTGGGGCGCACCTCCGACATCATGCATCTCGTCGGAGACGCGTCGACGCTTCGCTCAGCCACCGGATGGGCGCCCCGATACGTACTTGACCGAACGCTCCAGGATCTACTCGATGCCCAAAAGGACTGACCTCTCCTCCATCCTGCTGATTGGCTCCGGGCCGATCGTCATCGGTCAGGGTGCGGAATTCGATTATTCCGGTACTCAGGCGGCGCGCGCGCTCCGCGAGGAGGGCTACCGGGTCATCCTGGTGAACTCGAATCCCGCCACGATCATGACCGATCCGGAAATCGCGGATCGGACCTACATCGAGCCGATCACGCCGCACTGGGTCGAAAAAATCATCGCGCGGGAGCGCCCCGATGCGCTGCTCCCCACGATGGGGGGCCAGACCGCGCTCAATGTCGCGATGGCGCTGCAGCGCAACGGCGTGCTCGAGAAATATGGTGTAGAGCTCATCGGTGCCAACGAGCGCGCGATTCGCATCGCCGAGGACCGGGACGAATTCGCCCAGGCCATGCGGAGAATCGGCCTCGCCACGCCGCCGGGTGTCACGGTGCGATCGGTAGAAGAGGGTCTTGCCGCCGTCGAGAAGACCACCGGCTATCCCGCCATTCTCCGGCCGTCCTACACACTGGGCGGAACCGGCGGCGGCATCGCCTATAACCGGCAAGAGTTCGAGAACATGCTGCGGCGTGGCCTCGAGCTCTCGCCGGTAGGGTCGGTGCTGGTCGAGCGCAGCATCATCGGCTGGAAGGAATTCGAGCTCGAGGTCATGCGCGACAGCGCGGACAACGTGGTGATCGTCTGCTCCATCGAAAACATCGACCCCATGGGGGTGCACACCGGCGATTCGATCACGGTGGCGCCGGCGATGACGCTCTCGGACCGCGAATACCAGCTCATGCGCGACGGGGCCTGCAAGATCATCCGGGAGGTCGGCGTAGCGGCGGGCGGGTGCAACGTCCAGTTCGCGGTGAACCCCGAGACGGGGGAACAGCTGGTCATCGAGATGAATCCGCGGGTCTCTCGCTCGTCGGCCCTCGCCTCGAAGGCCACCGGTTTCCCCATCGCGCGGATCGGAACCAAGCTCGCGGTGGGCTATCGGCTGGACGAGCTCCCCAACGATATCACGCGCACCACCCCGGCATCGTTCGAGCCGGTACTCGACTATGTCGTGGTGAAGATTCCCCGGTTCGCCTTCGAGAAGTTTCCCACCGCCGACCCGCGCCTCACCACCCAGATGAAGTCCGTGGGCGAGGTGATGGCGATCGGGCGCACCTTCAAGGAAGCGCTGCAGAAGGGCTTTCGCGGCCTCGAGATCGGCCGGCCGGGATGGAGCATCGGAGAGACGCCGATCGACGACCGCCTGACCGACACGACACGTCAGGGTCTGCTCGCCGCCATCCGCACGCCGACGCCCGAGCGGCTCTTCCAGGTCAAGCGAGCCATGCTGGCGGGCATCGAAGTGGACGCGATCGCGGAGTGCACCCGGATCGATCCCTGGTTCCTGAACCAGATGCAGGAGATTGTCGCCGCCGAACAAGCCTGGAGCAAGACGGAAGACTGGACCGCGTCCGGGGTGCGACGTATGAAGCGGATGGGATTTTCGGATCGGCAACTCGCGGACCTCTCCAATATTCCCGAGAAGGTGGCTCGGGACCGGCGCCACGGCCTCGGTATCCGCCCCGCTTACAAAATGGTGGACACCTGCGCCGGCGAGTTTCCTTCCGCCACACCCTACCTCTACTCCTCCTACGACGAGGAGAATGAGGTTTCGGGCGTTGGCAGCAACACCGTCATCATCCTGGGCAGCGGCCCCAATCGGATCGGGCAGGGCGTGGAGTTCGACTACTGCTGCGTCCGCGCCGCGCTGGCGTTTCGAGAGACGGGATATCGCACGGTGATGGTCAACTCCAACCCGGAAACGGTGTCCACCGATTTCGATATCAGCGACGCGCTCTATTTTGAGCCGCTCACGCTGGAGGATGTCCTGGAGATCGTCCATCTCGAGCAGCCGATGGGTGTGGTGGTGCAGTTCGGCGGTCAGACCCCGCTGCGCCTGGCGCGAGGTCTCGAGGCCGAAGGGGTTCCCATTCTCGGCACCCCACCCGATGCGATCGATGCGGCGGAGGATCGCGGCCGGTTCGAGGCCATCGTGCGCGAGCTCGGCATCGCCCAGCCGCCCAACGGCACCGCCATGTCGTATCAGGAAGCGGTTCGCGAGGCGGAAAAAATCGGCTGGCCGGTGCTGATCAGACCGTCGTACGTGCTGGGCGGACGGGCCATGCAGATCGTGTACGACGCGGAAACGATGAAGGAATTCTTTGCCAAGGCGGAGCGGGTGGCGCCAGGGCATCCGGTGCTGATCGATCAATTCCTGGAGGACGCGTTCGAGGCCGACGTCGACGCTATTTCGGACGGACACCGCTGTGTGATCGGCGGAGTCATGCAGCATATCGAAGACGCCGGGATCCACTCGGGCGACTCGGCCTGTGTCCTTCCGCCGTACCTGATCACCGAGGAGCAGGTCGAAGAGATGCGCGGCTACACCCGCGCGTTCGCCAAGCGGATCGGGGTAGTGGGCCTGCTGAACGTGCAGTACGCCATCAAGCACGGGGTGGTGTACGTG
>JBEPVJ010000016.1:0-12415 GCA_041691095.1 Gemmatimonadales bacterium | reverse complement strand
GGTCATTGCTGGCGGTCCGCACCCGCTGCAGGGCGGCTTCGCCGTCCCGCACCGTCTCGACCTCGAAGCCTTCGCGCCGCAGGAGATCGGCGGTGGCCATGAGGAAGGTTTCCTCGTCGTCGGCAATCAGCACGCGTCCGAGCGGGGTCATACGCCTCCTAGGAAGTTCATCTGAGCGGTATCGCTATGGTGAATTCCGCGCCGCCGCCTTCGGGATCGCGAAGATCAATCCATCCTCCGAGCGCCAGGACCGAGCGCTTGACCAGCGAGAGGCCCAGGCCCATTCCGCCGGTCCGAATGCCGCTCCTGGTGGCGACAAATGGCTCGAAGAGCCTGGCGCGGACGTCGGCCGGCACCCCCGGCCCCTGGTCGGTCACCGAAAGCAGAAAGGTATTGTCGGCCCGCCACGCCCGCACCCGCACGGTGCCACCGGCGGGCGACGCCTCCACCGCATTCTGTACCAGATTGTACACCGCCTGGCGCAGCAGCGCGCCCGGCAGCGGAAGCACTCCGGGGGAGCCGGAGGTGTCCACCTCGATCCGTACCTTGGTGGCGCGGTCCACCTGCAGCATCGCGACGGCGTCCGAAATCAGTATCGGCACCGACGCCTCTTCCCGGCCGTCGCCGTCGGGGCGGTAGGTCTCATAGAGCCGCCGGGTGATCGCCGCCATGCGGGCGATCTCCCGCTCGATGGCGCCGACGTAGGAAAAATATGGATGATCGGTGGGGATGGCGCCCTTGATCAGCAGGAAGGAATTCTGAATCCCCGCGAGCGGGTTGTTGATTTCATGGGCGACGCGGGCGGCGAGACGCCCCATGGTGCTCAAATTGTCGAGCTCCCGCATCGTGTTCTCCGCTCGCTGCCGCTCGCTGATGTCCCGGGCCTCGGCCAGCAGCTGGATGACCCGGTGCTCGGAATCGATGATGGGCGTAAGGGAAAAATCCACCAGCGTAACCCGCCCGTCCCCGCCGCGCACTTCGTCCTGGTAACGCACCGTCTGGCCGGTGAGCGCATCCTGACATGCGGTACGGAGCCGGCCCTGACCCGCCTCGTGACCCTGCCACCAGGGTGTGTCCCAGAAGTACTTGCCCCGTACCTGGTCGATCGAGGTGCCGGCGAAGTCGAGCGAGGTCCGATTGGCCTCGAGCAGCCTGCAGTTTCCGTCGAGCAGATGCTGGTGCTGAAAGCCGCTGTCGAACATGGTGCGGAAACGGTGCTCGCTCGCCGCCAGCGCCTGGTCCGAGCGCTTCCGCTCGGTGACGTCGGCGCAGATTCCCACCACGCGAGTCGGGCGGTCGCGCTCGTCGCGCTGGACCAGCCGGCCACGGTCGACGATCCAGTGCCAGTCGCCGTTGCGGGCGCGGACCCGATACTCGATCTCGAAGGCATCGCTGGCCCCGGCGAGATGCTCCTGCATCCGCTCATCGTACGCGGCGCGATCCTCGGAGTGGATCAGCGTCTCCCAGGGGAATCCGGCCTCGGTGGCGTCATAGCCGAGCCGCTGCCATACCGCCGCGCTCCGGGAGCTCTCGCCGGAGCGCGAGTCGCGTTCCCAGAGGCCAACCGTGGCGCTCTCGACCGCCCTCGCGAGGCGAGCCCGCTCCGAGGTGCGGGCCAGCGAGTTGGAGGAACGCAGCAGCGTGAAGGTGATCGCCAGGAGGATGACCACGGCCAGCGCGAGCGCCGCGAACAGCCACGCCAGGGAGGCGCCGGCGCCGGCGCGGTGCAATTGCAGTGCGGGGTCCACCATTGAAACCATGGTAACGCGCCACCTTCATGCGGGCAATCGGAGGGCGCGGCGCTAGCGTCGAACCATGTCGTTGAACACCAGGCTCTGAATCCCGTGGGGCGGCGCACCGAGGATCACCAGCGTGTAGGACCGGCCCGCTTCCAGCTTCATGGTCTTGAGACGAAGCGGCACTGTGACGTGTGGCGGCTTGCCCATGCGGAATTCCAGCGTCGCGGTCGAGGGCACCACGTCCTTGTAACCCGCGTCGGAGCCATACGTGACGTTGTTGAACACCAGGTCTTTCTCGCCGCTCAATGCCACGTCGACGTCGGACAGGCCCGGCGTGGCCTGGATGACGCGGAGACGGGCCTTGCCGGACGCGGGCACCAGGTCATCGCGCACCAGGTGGATGCTCACCTTGCCGTCGGTGCTGGGCATGGTGATCAGGGTATAGCGGAATCCGTCGCTCATGGTTTGGCTGTTGTCCGCGAGCACGCTGTCGCCGTCGTTGGCGCGGATTCGGAACTTGACCAGGTTGTCGCCGATCTCGGTGTACGGAGTGACTTCCTTGAACGCGACGTTGATGAATGTCGCGCGGTCTTCCGTGGTGAGGTCGAGCGGGCCGCCCGGCACTGCGTTCACGAAGCGCACCAGGGACTTGCCCCGCTTCGCGGCGGAATCGCCCGATTCGGACGTGGTTTTGGCGGCTCCCGGCGTGGAGCTGACGACCGCCTCCTTTGTTTTGGACCCGGCGCACGCGGCCAGCAGGGTAACGGCTAGAAGGAGGCGCTTGGCTCGCAGCTCCTGCCACCTGCCTTGTACGACACTCCAGACCATATAGCCTCCCGAACCGGGTCATGCGAGGAAAGCAAAAGGCGTGATCTCGGCCCTTTGCAGGTGCCTCGATCACGCCTGCATCTGGGGAGCCGACTTCGCCCCCGCGATAAGGCGACCACGACGAATGCGGTCGAGTTGTGAAGAATAGATAATGCTCGGCGGAGAGCCACGCAATGGATGACCGCGGTTCAGCGGTCCAGTCGAAAAATCCGTCTCTCCGAACATCCTGCCCATGAACGCCGGCTCGGCGCGCAAGGGAAAGATCTTCGTGGACTGGCTCCGCAATACCCGAGGCGCGACCTGGGTGGCGCCGTGGTCTACCCGGTCCAGACCTAACGCGCCGATCTCGGTGCCGATCGGCTGGGAGGAACTCGATCGTTTGAAGAGCGGAGACCAGTACCATGTCTCCGACGTGGCGACGCTCCTCGCGAAGCGGACGAAGGACCCGTGGGCCGGCATGCTGGGGTCAAAGCAGCGCCTGACCCACTCGATGACCGCCAAGCCCGAGGACTGAGCTCCTATGCGGCGGGCTTGCTGACGGGCTTTGCTGTTCTGGGTGACAGTACTGTCACCCCGATCCTGGAGGATTTCGGTTGTCGGTAATTGAGGCCCCGATGTATGTTTGAGGCCTGCAAAGGACAGGTGTCCGAGTGGCTGAAGGAGCCGGTCTCGAAAACCGGTGGGCCCGCAAGGGTCTCGTGGGTTCGAATCCCACCCTGTCCGTTCTCCGTACCGCCGTACCGTCCTTAGACTCTGTCCTTCAACTCGTGCTGGCCGCTCATCTCCGCGCAATGTGCGCAGCAGTAGAACTTCCCATGGGCCTCCCCACCGTGCCCGATGATCCGGCAGCCGCAATGGGCACAGGTGGGGGCGAGTGTGTGAATCGCACACTCGAAGCAATCGAAGGTGTAGGATTGCCCGCCCGTCTTGATTTCGAATGTCTTGTCGTACTCGTTACCGCAGTTGTCGCATTGACCCATCGAAACCCCTTTTACGCCAGTGGCCGACGAGTGGCCGTGAGTCCGAACACGAGCGAGACAAGGAAGACGACCAGGAATACGTAGAACAACGTCTTGGCGATACCGGCGGACGTAGCAGCGAGACCGCCGAAGCCGAACAGTGCGGCGACCAGCGCCAGCACGAAGAAGCCCAAAGCCCAACGCAACATGGAAAACCATCCTTCCAGACTATGAGTGAGTCCCACGCTTCAAGTTTGAATCCCGATTTCCAGCCTGACCGACGTGTAGAGAGCCTCGAGCTGCCCGAACAGCTGATCGCGACGGGAAGCGAGTAGCTCGAAATCGTGATCGGTCAATGACTGCATCCACTCCTCGACCCGCTCCCTGAACCGGTGCCCGGCAGGTTGAATCCTGATCCGACCCATGGCGCTTGTCCTCTACTATGACGTGATGCACTGCCATATACGTTCAAAAGGCGCGAAACGGTCCTCCTCAGGAGGTCCGCTCCGCGCCTTCGGCTTCCGAAGCCTCTTCACTTCGTTCGCAAGGCGGCCCGCGATCAACCAACGGGCATTTTGGCTTCGAATTCACCACCACTACCCAACGGACACCACATTACAGTATTAAGAGAATTCGCGCAAGGGGTCTTCTTTCAGCGAGGCAGAGTGGACCGGGCTGAACAGTATTGGCGGAAGGCATCACCCCGAATTCGGGACACCTGAACTGACCTTCCTGTCGGGCAATCGTCAGTTAAAGGTGAGGGCTCTCCCAGGGGTGCGACGCGCCTTTCGAGTTTTGCGATCGGCGCATACGCCGCGTCCGGTGCCCTGTCGGGGGCGGGCCTCCTCGGCATTGCAGGCTCCGCCCTCATGAGGCTCTGCCTCTGCCTCGCTCCGCGTTCGCGAGGCCACGATACCATCGGCCGGTTTCGGAACGCTGCCGGATACTTCCTACGGCTTGAGGTTCTTCCGCAACGCGGCCAGATCCAGCAACGGCGTTCCCCCCTCGGTCGGTACCAGCACCACCAGGTTATTGGACGTCCGCATGTCGTGCAGCACCTCGAGGTACTGTTTCATCAGGGCTTCCGGCGTCAGCGTCTGGTTCAGGAAACGCTGCTGATCCGACTGCAGCCGGGCGACTTCCACCTTGTGCTTCTCGGTTTCGATCTGCTGGTCGGCGGCGATCTTGTTGTTGATCGCGGCGACCACCTGCTCCGGCGGCTCGAGGTTCCTCAGATAGAACGCGGTGATTTTTGCGATGCGAAACGGATCGCCGCCGATGCGCGGGCGGGTGAGCAGCGCGCTGTCGACCTGGAATTCCATCGCATTGGCGATGGCGTTGCGCTTTGAGATGTCGTTGATGGAAAACTGCACCATCCCATCCCTCACGCCCTTTCGGATGGCGTTGAGCACGACGTTCTTGATCTGCTCCTCGACGCCGATTTCGGTGAAGATGTGGGGCGCTTCCATCGGGTCGATCTGCCAGCGCACCGCCACATCCACCTTCATGCTCATCTGCTCGTTGGACAGCGCGTCCATGGTCTCGGCGCCCTCGCTCTGGGCCGGCCACTGTTCTTCGCGAGTGGAATACTTCTCCACCGAGGACCACGGTGGCACGAACCGAACGCCGGAGAGCAGGGGAGTCGGATCCACCTTGCCGAAGGCATGGCGGACCCCGACCTGACCCGCGTCGATGACGACTACGCTCGAGCCGATCAGGACGATGGCACCAAGGCCGATCAGGCCAAGGCTCACCAGGTTGACCATGGCGCCGGACATCTTGCTCCCGGACGCGCGCAGGCTGGTCCCCGCACTCTTCACGACGACCGCCACCAGCAAGATCACCGCGCCGAGGATGATGGTACCCATGTCATGCTCCGACTGTGAAAAGGATGGGGGGAAACATAGACCGGGCCGCGCTGCGCGCTACTAATGCGCGCAAGTGGTTCACCCGGCGTGAGATCGGTGACGTGAACGAGGCACTCCGGCGCGGAATTCCAAAGCGGGGCGATTGACAGCGGGGCAGGAAGGATGGTACTAAGTTAGCCCGAGCCGCGAAGGAGCTTGCCAACCACACAAAGGATTTCATGGCGTCGCTGGTCATCGTAGAGTCTCCTACTAAAGCCCGGACCATTCGGGATTTCCTTCCCAAGGGCTACATCGTCGCGGCCTCCATGGGCCACATCCGTGATTTGCCCGACAAGGCGGCGGACATTCCCGCCAAGTACAAAGGAGAGGAATGGGCCCGGCTCGGCGTGAACGTCGCCAACGACTTCGAGCCGCTCTACGTGGTTCCTACCGACAAGAAGAAAATCGTCAAGGAGCTGAAGGACGCGCTCAAGGGTGTGGACGAGCTGCTGCTGGCCACCGACGAAGACCGTGAGGGTGAGAGCATTTCCTGGCACCTGGCCCAGGTCCTGGCGCCCAAGATGAAGGTGCGGCGCATGGTGTTTCACGAGATCACTCGTGACGCCATCAGGGAAGCGCTCGACAACACCCGTGACGTGGACGACCGGCTGGTTCGCGCCCAGGAAACCCGCCGGATATTGGACCGCCTGTACGGATACACGCTCTCGCCGTTGCTCTGGAAAAAGATCGCGTACGGACTCTCGGCCGGCCGGGTGCAATCGGTCGCGGTGCGCCTCCTGGTGCTTCGCGAGCGGGAGCGCCGGGCGTTCCGGGCCGCGGTGTATTGGGACCTCAAGGCGCATCTCTCCCACGCCAAGCAGGAATTCGACGCCGAGCTGGTGGCGCTCAAGGGCAGCCGTATTGCCACCGGCAAGGACTTCGATGAAAAGACCGGCAAGCTGATCGTCGGGAAGGACGTCGTTCTTCTCGACCAGGTCGCCGCCAGCAACTTGCGCGAGCGTCTCCTCAAGAAGCCTTGGAGGGTCTCGGCCAGCGAGGAAAAGCCTGGAACGCGCCGGCCCGCGCCGCCGTTCACCACTTCGACGCTGCAGCAGGAAGCCAACCGCAAGCTCAGGCTGTCGGCCCGGGACACCATGCGGGTGGCCCAGAGCCTGTACGAAAACGGCTACATCACCTACATGCGGACCGACTCGGTCAACCTGTCCAAGCAGGCGCTCACCGCGGCTCGCGAGTGCGCCGAGCGGCTGTACGGCAAGGCGTACGTTCCCGACAAGCCGCGTTTCTACAGCGCCAAGAACGTCCACGCGCAGGAGGCCCACGAGGCCATCCGGCCGGCCGGCTCCCACTTTCGCACGCCGGACGAAACCAAGCTCACCGGCCGCGAGTACGACGTGTACGACTTGATTTGGAAGCGTACCGTCGCCTCCCAGATGCCGGACGCCCGGATCACCAGCCTGGTCGTCACGCTGGACGTGGACGATGCGACCTTCCGCGCCTCGGGCAAGCGAATCGACTTCCCCGGATTCCTGCGCGCCTACGTCGAAGGCAGCGATGATCCCGAAGCCGCCCTGGAAGATCAGGAGGTCCTGCTTCCTCGTCTGGACGTCGGAGACAAGCCCACATGTATCGGCCTGGACGCGCTCTCGCACGAAACCCAGCCGCCACCCCGCTTTACCGAGGCCAGCCTGGTCCGGGAGCTCGAGTCCGACGGCATCGGCCGGCCCAGCACCTACGCCAGCATCATCGGCACCATCGTGGAGCGCGGATATGTCCAGAAACAGGGGCAGGCGCTGGTGCCGACCTTCACCGCCTTCGCGGTAACCGGCCTGCTCGAGCAGCACTTCCCCCGGCTGGTGGATCTCAAATTCACCGCCAAAATGGAAGAGCAACTCGACGAAATCGCCGAGGGCGCCGCCGAATGGCTGCCTTATCTCAAGCAGTTCTACCTGGGCAAGGAAGGCCTCCAGAAGCAGGTGGAAACCCAGGAAAAAAAGATCGATCCCGCCGCGGCCCGGACGGTGCCCGTCGGCGGCCTGGAAGACGCCACCATACGCATAGGACGGTTCGGTCCCTACGTCGAGGTGGAGCGCGGTGGAGAGACCCTTCGCGCTTCCCTTCCGCGAGACGGGGCGCCGGCCGATCTCACCATGGAAACCATCGAAGAGATTCTGCGGCAAAAACGGGAGGGGCCTGAGGTGCTGGGCATGCACCCCGACAGCGGCGAGCCCATCATGGTCCTCAACGGCCAATACGGGCCGTACGTCCAGCTCGGCGCGGTGAGTGATGAGAATCCCAAGCCCAAGCGCTCGAGCCTGCCCAAGGGCATGAAGCCCGAAGACGTCACGATGGACATCGCTGTCGGCCTCCTGGCGCTGCCGCGTTTGCTAGGCGTGCACGGAGAAAGCGGCGCCAAGATTCTCGCAGGGCAGGGGCGGTTCGGGCCGTACATCGTGCACGACAAGGGGAAAGACGGGAAGGACTACCGCTCTCTCAAGGGAGACGATCACGTCCTGACAGTCACCCTTCCCCGCGCCCTCGAGTTGCTGGCCCAGCCCAAGATGGGCCGGGGACGGCGTTCGGCTCCGACACCGCTCAAGGAACTGGGTCCGCATCCTGAGGATGCCGCGCCGATTGCGCTGTACGACGGTCAATACGGGCCGTATGTCAAACATGGGACCATTAGCGCTTCGATTCCCAAGGGTAGGGATCCGCAAACCATCACCCTCGCCGAAGCGGTGGAGCTTATAGCGGCACGAAAGGACCGGGGTCCTTCCAAGAAACCGGCCCGCACCAGCCGGGCAGCTCCTCGCAAACGATAGGGCCCAGTTGGAGTTGTCTCTGGTGCGGTAGACAGGCAAAGGTTGAGCGTCGAGGTTCCCGGTACGACTCCACCGGGCAGCCTGGTGCAGCGCACCCGGCCACCATGTCCGCCGATGGCGCCTCGGCACTCAATTCACTGGTGGGGGCCGGACCGAAATCCTGGTGGGGAGTCGGTCGACAGGAGCGTGGTCCGATCTCGCCAGCGGCCGCGAGCTCTCGGCCGAATTCCGGCGGCGTCGTCCCGGTCTGCCCATCATCATCGGGTCCGGCTATACCGGAGGGACCTACCCCGCGCTCGAAGCGCTTCCCCTGGGGATAGGTTATTTGGAGAAGCCTTTCTCGCTTGCCGACATGCGCCAGCGGGTGCGGGAGTCGCTTGACGAACGGGCCGCTGATCAGAGCAGTGTGCCATGCAGGATGAGTGCGGCGACGCTGAAGTAGATGACGATGCCGGTCACATCTACCAGCGTGGCGACGAAGGGAGCCGATGCGCTGGCCGGGTCGAAGCCCAGCCGCCGCAGCGCAAAGGGCAGCATCGATCCGGTCAGCGACCCGAAGGTCACCACGCCCAGCAGCGAGCAGCCTACCGTCAGGGCGACCAGCCCGTAGTGTTCCCCGTAGTTGTACCACCCCACCAGCTGCCACAGCAGAATGCGAATGACACCGATGGCGCCGAGGATCGCACCGAGCGCGGCGCCGGCGGGCAGTTCGCGCGAGGCGACCCGCCACCAGTCTTTCACCGTGACCTCCCGGAGCGCCAGCGCCCGGATGATCAGCGAGGTCGCCTGGGAGCCCGAGTTTCCGCCGGAGCTGATGATCAGCGGAATGAACAGCGCCAGTACCACCGCGCGCTCGATCTCGTGTTCGAACCGCCCCATCGCCGTGGCGGTGAACATTTCGCCGATGAACAGCGCGCAGAGCCAGCCGGCGCGCTTCTTTACCATCGCCCCGAAGCCGATCTGGGTGTACGGCTCGTCCAGGGCCTCCATGCCGCCGAACTTCTGGACGTCTTCGGTGCCCTCGCGTACCAGGGCGTCGATCACGTCGTCGACGGTGACGATTCCCAGGAGATGCTGCTGTTCGTCTACCACCGGAATGGCGAGGAGGTTGTACTTGCTGATGAGCCGTGCCACTTCTTCGCGGTCGACCTGCGGACCCACGGTGAGCGGAGTCCGGGTGACGCCCACGTCGATCACCGGCGTCGGCGGGGCGGCCATCACCAGCTCACGCAGCGATATCACATGAATCAACGCGTGGGTGGCTGGGTCGGTGACGTAGATGGCATAGACCGTCTCCTTTCGTCCCCCCACCTGCCGGACGTAGTTGAGTACCTGGTCCGCGGTCCAATTGGCCGGCACGCTCACGAATTCCGTGGTCATGATGCCGCCGGCGGTGTCGGCGGGGTAGGACAGCAGCAGCTTGAGTGATTCCCGCGTCTCCGGGGTGACCGTCTGGAGCAGCCGGGTTCGGTTGGGCGCCTCCAGCTCGCGGAACAGATCGGCCTGCTGGTCGGCCGACATGGCGTCCACCAGGTCGGCCGCGTCGCGCGGGCTCATGTTCGCGACGATCCCTGCCCGGTGCTGGACCAGCTCCGGCTCATCGAAGATTTGCACTGCCAGGTCGAACGGAATGGCCGACAGCACCTTCGCCGCTGCGCTCGGCTCGAGCGAGCGAAGCGCCTCGGCGATGTCGGGCGGCTGCATGCCGGTGAGCACGGCGGAGAGCTCGACCGGATCACCGCAGAGGAGATAGAGCAGCTCGGGCGTGGGCTTGTCGATCTGGTCTACGGCTGGCGTCATCGTGCTGTCCTGCGGAGGGCGAAGTTGTAGGGACCCCGATCAAGGTAAGGCCGCGTCGGCGGCAGAAAAGCCCCCAGTCTGCGATATTGAGCGCGGCGCGGGACCGCCCATCACGATTGGTCCGTTGACGGGTCGGCTTCGGTCCGGATAAGTTCTCGCCGCTGGGACGGGTGCTCGAGTGGTTTAAGAGGCACGCCTGGAAAGCGTGTAAACCCGCAAGGGTTTCGCGGGTTCGAATCCCGCCCTGTCCGTTGTCCCGCACCTCCGGAAAAGGGCCATCGCCCCTCACCGCTCCCACTCCAATGAATCCAAGCTCGTCGGGCCGGCGTTACTATCTTGTAGCGACTCTCTGTGCGAGCGTGCCATGCTGATTCGAAGGCCCCCCGACATTCCTGCCAGCGACATCACCGACGAATCGCTCTTCTGGAGCCGGCGGGAGTGGCTGGCGTCTCTGGGCATGGGCGTGGCCGGGGCGATGCTTCTGCCCCGGCTGGGTCAGGCCCAGGACGCGCTCAAGCCCGATACGTGGGACGTAATCACCGGCTACAACAATTTCTATGAGTTCGGTACCGACAAGGGCGATCCGAAGGCCAACGCCGGGACTCTCCGGCCTCGCCCCTGGTCTATTGCGGTCGAAGGTGACGTGAAGAAGCCTGCGGTCTATTCGTTCGACGATTTCTTCAATGGCATGATGCCGGTGGAGCGGATCTACCGGCATCGCTGCGTGGAAGCGTGGTCGATGGTGGCGCCGTGGCTGGGCTATCCGCTGCGCGACATCATCAAGCGATTGGAGCCCGGGACCAAGGCCAAGTTCGTCGAATTCATCACGCTGCTCGACCCGGTCCAGATGCCCGGCCAGAAACGGCGGGTGCTCGACTGGCCCTACGTCGAAGGGCTCCGCATGGATGAGGCAATGCATCCGCTCACCCTGCTGACCGTCGGCCTCTACGGGAAGACGCTGCCGAACCAGAACGGCGCGCCGGTGCGGCTCACGGTCCCGTGGAAGTATGGCTTCAAGAGCATCAAGTCAATCGTCAAGATTCGTTTCGTGGAAAAACAGCCGATGAATACCTGGCAGCTATCGGCCCCCAACGAGTACGGATTTTATGCCAACGTGAACCCCTCGGTGGACCACCCCCGCTGGAGCCAGGCCAAGGAGCGGCCGCTCGGTCAATTCTTCAAGAAGCCCACGCTGATGTTCAATGGGTACGCCGACCAGGTCGCCTCGCTGTACTCGGGGATGGATCTTCGGGTCAATTTCTGATCCTGAAAATGACCGAGGCGCAGCTCATCCGGCGGGTCGTCAAGCCGATCCTCTGGGTGGCGGGCCTGTCCCCGCTGGCATGGCAGATCTACGCCTTCAAGACCGGCCAGCTCGAAGCCGAGCCGGTGAAGGGGATGGAGCACTTCACTGGTCGCACTGCCCTCATCCTCCTGCTGATCACGCTGAGCATCACGCCGCTCCGTCGCCTCACCGGGTTCAACGGGCTGATCAAGGTCCGCAAGCTGATTGGCAACTTCGCTTTCTTCTACGCCCTGATTCACTTCAGCATCTTCCTGGTGTTCGACCTCGAGCTCTCCTTCGGCGATCTGACCCGCGAAGTCGTGAAGCGTCCGTGGATAACTGTGGGGTTCGCCGCGCTGTTGATCCTCGCCCTGCTTGCCGTGACTTCACCTCAGGTCGTGCTCCGCCGGCTGGGTGGTAAACGCTGGCAGGCCATTCATCGGATGGTGTATCTCGCTGGCATCCTCGCCATAGTGCACTTCCTCTGGTCCCAGAAGAAGGACATCTCGCTCCCGGTGAAGTACGCCGTCGTGCTGGCTGTCCTCCTCCTGGTGCGCCTCATTCCGAAGCGTCGGCCTCCCGTCGCCCGGGCCGCACCGGTATAATGCCCCGGATGCTTCCCGCTCTGCTTCGCCGCTCGCGGCTCATTGCCGGCCTGCTCTTCGCCGCTTCCCCGGCGATCGGCGGCACGGTCCTGCCCGCGGTTCACCCCTGTCCCGTGGATGCGCCGTGGCTGGCCCGCCACGCGGCCGGAGGGCACGCCGGGCACCATGGGAGCCAGAATGCCCCGGGCGGGAAGACCCATGGCGAAACCTGCCATTGTATCGGGAGCTGCCTCTCGGGAACCGCGATCACGCCGACCCAGGCAGCGGTTGTCCCCGGCCAGATCTTGACGCTGTTCTCGCTCCCATCCGTCGTCGCTGCCGATTCATCGCTTGAGCTCGACCCACCCGCCACACTGCTTCCTCCAGCCACAGCTCCACCGCTCGTCTAAGCCGCGGGCGCCTGGGCGCCCCCCATGCCGGCCCGCCCCCCCCAGCGGGTGGGGCGGCCGTGCTGCGGGGGCGGTGGGCCAGGCCGACTACGAACGAGCCTCGGCGCTGGCCATGGAAGCGCT
>JBEPVJ010000015.1:0-12428 GCA_041691095.1 Gemmatimonadales bacterium | reverse complement strand
CGACCACTTTTCGCGGGACGCCGCCTCATACGCTCTCTTTCGTCCTCGCTACCCCGCCGCGCTGTTCGACTGGATCGCCGCGCTCGCACCGACCCGGCGGCTGGCTTGGGACGTGGCCACCGGCTCGGGCCAGGCCGCCACGATGCTCGCGCCTCACTTTCAGCGGGTTATCGCCTCGGATGCGAGTGTCTCTCAGCTCACAGCGCGGACCCCCGCTTCCGGGGTCTACTACCTGGCCGAGCGGGGAGAAGTCAGCGCGATGTCGGCGGGGCAGGCGGATCTCGTCACGGTCGCTCAAGCGTACCACTGGGTCGATCATTCCAGGTTCCACGCCGAAATCGACCGCGTGATCGCGCCCGGCGGAGCCTTTGCGGCCTGGTGTTACGGAGTGCTCCGGGTCGATTCCGATGTCGAAGCGGCTATGGCCCGTTTCTACGACGCAACGGTAGGCGCCTACTGGACGAAAGAGCGGGTCCACGTGGAGCGCGGCTATCGAGACTTCGAGATTCCGATCGCCGAGGTGACGGCGCCTCCCATGAGTATCGAAGCGGAATTCACACTCGCGCAGCTACTGGGATACGTGCGAACCTGGTCGGCAGTCGGGCGTTACGTGCAGGCCAATGGCCACGACCCGGTGCCCGCGTTCGGAGACGAGATCGCCCCGCTCTGGGGTGACCCGATGCGGTCCCGGAAGCTCGAGTGGCCCCTCTCGGTGCGCGCCGGACGCTGGCTCGGCTCAGCCAGGGTGCCGGCATGAGTGCGCTGCGCATCGGGTTGATCGGCGATCATAATCCCTCGGTCATCGCGCATCGCGCCATCCCGCTGGCGCTCGCGTTTGCGGGCGAGGAGCTCGGCGTCTCGGTAGTCGTCACCTGGTTTGGCACCGATACACTCGAAGCCAGCGCCGCGACTGTGCTGGACGGCTTGGACGGAATCTGGTGCGTCCCCGCGAGTCCGTACCGGAGCGAAGCCGGTGCACTCGAGGGCATCCGGCATGCGCGGGAATCCGGCCGTCCCTTTCTGGGAACCTGTGGTGGATTCCAGCACGCGATGCTCGAATACGCCCGCAACGTTCTGGGGCTTCAGGGCGCGGCACACGCGGAGACCGACCCGCATGCCGCTGACCAGGTGATCACTCCCCTCTCCTGCGAGCTGGTGGAGCACAGTGGCGCCGTCACTTTGCTCGCCGGCAGCCTCCTCGCCGATCTCCATCAGTCGACGGAAGTCATGGAGACCTATCACTGTCGCTACGGACTTTCCCCGGCATACGAGGAGAGGCTGACCCGGGGCCCGCTGCGCATCGTAGCCCGCGACGCCTCCGGCGAGGTGCGAGCGGCGGAGCTGACCGGTCACCCCTTCTTCGTGGTGACGCTCTATCAACCGGAGCGCGCCGCGCTGGAGGGGCGCCCCCATCCCCTGGTGAACGCATTTGTCGAGGCGGCGATGGCCGGGCGGAAAGCGGGACGATGAACCGGCATGAGAAGGAGCTGGAACGGCTGGCCCACTCCTACGCGGAAGCGCACCAATCATTCTGGGATTTCCATGAGGGGTTTTTGTCCTGCTGGACCCGCCTCCCACCCGATGCGCTGTCGGATGCAAAGCGGAGAGAATGGAATGAGATCTACACCTGGGTTCTGACCTCGATCCCCGATCCGGTGTCCGAAGAGGATGGCGCGCGCGGGGTGATCGGAGAGGCCGAGCTCAGAAGCCGGATTCGTCGTCACCTGCACCTGGACACCCCGCGATAGCGCAGCCTGCCTAGTCTTCGAGGACGAACGTCACCTTCAGGTCAACCCGGTAGCTCTTGATCTTGCCGTTTTCGATTTCAACTTTCTGACCGTTGACCCATGCGCCCCGGACGTTCTTGAGCGTCTTGGTGGCACGCGCAATTCCCGACTTGATCGCGTCCTCGAAGCCCTTGGTCGAAGTCGCGCTGATTTCAGTGACCTTGGCAACCGACATGATAAACTCCTTTGATGAGTGAGGTGGGAAGCTGACGTCTGAGCCACGTACCCGCAAGCGCTACAGTCGGCGAAGGAGGACCGCGCCAGCGCTGCCCGGGGGTGTCTTGCCTTTCAAATGGATGGTTTGACCCAGCGCGGTGATGGTGAGGATCAGTACATCGCTCCGGTCAGGGGCGATGCGAATCATCTCGGGCGCGGGGACGCCGTTGATCACCAGCTCCGCAGCGGCCAGGGCGACCGAACCACCCCCGACCGCCACCAGCCGGACTCTATACTGCGCCGCCGCGGTGATCTTCGGAGTCAGATCGAGGTCCAGGGTTGCTCCCGACCAGCGTCCCGCATCATCGTCAGCCCAGACGGCGGCCCCCTGGAACCAGGTGGACGGCGCGAGCGCGCCGGTGTGGAATGCGGCGAAGCGACGCAGCGATGGCACACCCAGCGAGGTCGGGAAGCCGACCCGGAATCCATCGTAATGTTTTGGCGCAATCGGATGGATCCGCTTGTGGCCCACCGAAGTGCCTCCCCCCAGAGACTGCCACCTCCCCCCGACTCGGCCCTCCAGGCTGTAGGAAAGAACTCGCTGACCCATCCGCAGATCCTCCTCCAGGATCAGATGGTCGACCGGCTTCGACTCGCGCAACTCGAGCGTAAGCACCGGACCCTTGCCTGAGGTCTGGGCGACGGGCGCCGCAAAGCGCTGGCGCAGCTCGTCGCCGAGCTCCCGGGCGCGGGCCGCATCGGCGTCGGGAATACGCCCGTTCCGGTCCGGCGGCAGATTGAGCAGTAGCTGGGTGCCATGCCCCACCGAGCGATAGTAAATCTCGAGGAGCTGGGATGTGGTAAGCAGGTGGGACTCGTTGTCGGTGTGCCAGAACCATTCAGGCCGCCGGATCGAGACATCGACCTCGAGCGGCATCCAGCCGCTGCCCCGCGGGTCGCCATGGAGCGCGGTGGCAATCCCGGTCGCACCGTCGCCCTTGTCCAGGGCGTTCCAGACCGGGTCCGGCGCAAAGCCGTCTTCGTTGCCGACCCACCGAATCGTGGCCTGCGGTCCCTGGAAAATCATCGCGCTGGCGGCATGGGCCGCCAGGATATCCTGAACCGGTACGACGGAGCTGCCGTCGAACCAGACCTCCGTCATCGGCCCATAGCGGGTCAGCAGCTCGGTCAGTTGCTGTCGCACCAGCCGGTTATACTCCTCCTGTTTTTCTGGAGCCGGCATCCGGCCCGATCCGCCCGCGCCGAGAAAATCGTCTCGAGGGGAGAGGTACACTCCGAGCCCCAACCCGCGTTGCTTGCAGGCCGTTGCGAGCTCCGCCATGACGTCTCCCTTGCCGCCCCTCCACTGCGTCGCCTTAACCAAATACGCCGAGGTGTCGGTCTGCCAGAGGCAGAATCCCCCC
Source organism: Gemmatimonadales bacterium (assembly GCA_041691095.1). GTDB lineage: Bacteria > Gemmatimonadota > Gemmatimonadetes > Gemmatimonadales > GWC2-71-9 > JABFSM01. The sequence goes on along the minus strand of JBEPVJ010000015.1, from coordinate 9,061 downwards.
TGATGCTTTGCCGCCATGACGATGTAACGCGCGCCGAGGCCCACCGCGGTATCGGCCCACTGCTCCGGCTCCGCGGCAAAGGCGAGCTGATCGGCGGGAATGGAGCGGTCGTCGTATTCGCGGTCCTGCCAGGTGTTGGGTGCGAGGTGGACGAACATCCCGACTTCAAGGTCGAGCCACGCCAGCTGCGCCGCGGTCGGGAGCGAAACCACCCGTGCGCGGCGCGCGGCGTCCAGCAGGCCGGTGCCGTGCAGGACGATCGGTGCACTCAGCGAGGCCAGAAACTCACGTCTTTCCATGACACCATGATCGTGTCCGCGCCGAGGCGGCGCAAGCGGTAAATTGGTTGCCATGATTCTCAGCCTGTTGCTTGCGGTGATCGTTGCCGCCACTCCGTCGCAGGGGCAGCCGGTCGCTCCGCATGGCTCGCTCATGCCGGTACCCTCGAGCCTGGCCTGGCGCGGCGGACAATTCCGGCTCGACAGCCTCTTTGGGGTCGAGACCCGCACCTCGGCGGCGGATGCCAGGCTCGACCGTGCGATTGCCCGGTTCGAAGCCCGGCTTTCGGCTCGCCACGGACCCGGCGTACGCGCCGGTGGCCGTGGTCTCACGATCACAGTTGCCGGCCCTGGAGAGGCGGTGCAGTCTCCTGACGAGAACGAGCGCTATGTCCTCGAGGTCACACCTTCGGCGGTCACCCTCTCGGCCGCCACGACCGTCGGGGCGCTCCGCGGTCTCGAGACGCTGCTCCAGCTGGTCGAGTCCGACAGCGGCGGGTGGTACCTCCCCGCGGTGCACATCGAAGACGCGCCCCGGTTTCCCTGGCGCGGCCTGCTGATCGACGTGGGGCGGCACTTCGAGCCGGTCGAAGCGATCAAGCGCCAGCTCGACGGCATGGCCGCGGTCAAGCTGAACGTGCTGCACTGGCACCTCTCCGAGGATCAGGGGTTCCGGGTCGAGAGCAAGCGGTATCCCCTCCTCGCAGCCAAGGGCTCCGACGGGCAGTTCTACAGCCAGGCACAGATCCGGGACGTCGTCGCCTATGCGCGAGACCGGGGCATCCGCGTGGTGCCGGAATTCGACATGCCGGGGCACGCATCGGCCTGGTTCGTCGGATATCCGTCGTTGGCCAGCGCGCCGGGTCCCTATGCGATCGAGCGGCGGTTCGGCGTGTTCGATCCCGCTTTCGATCCGACCCGGGAGGCCACCTACAAATTTCTCGACGGATTCATCGCGGAGATCGGCGGGCTGTTTCCCGATCAGTACTGGCACATCGGGGGCGACGAGGTCGCGCCCAGGCAATGGCGGAGCAACCAGCGGATTCGCCGGTTCATGAAGGCCCGGAAGTTCGCCAACAACGATGCGCTGCAGGCGTATTTCAACCAGCGGCTCTCGGAGATCCTAACCCGCCACGGCAAGCGGATGGTCGGGTGGGACGAGATCCTCCACCCCGGGCTTCCGGCCTCGACGGTGGTGCAATCGTGGCGCAGTGCCGCCTCCCTCGCCGAAGCGGCGCGCAAGGGGTTCAATGGCATCCTGTCCGAGGGGTGGTACCTCGACCACATGCACACCGCCGAGGCGCACTACCTGGTCGATCCGTTGCCGGAAAACAGCGGCCTGACCGCTGAGCAGGCGGCCCGGGTACTGGGTGGCGAGGCTTGCATGTGGCACGAGCATGTGACCGCGGAATCGATTGACTCGAGGATCTGGCCCCGGATGGCCGCCATCGCCGAGCGGCTCTGGTCTCCCCGGGACATTCGCGATGTGCCCGATATGTACCGGCGCCTGTCCGTGATGCGTATCCGGCTCGAAGAGCTGGGCCTCGGCAGCGAGGCCCATTCGGCCAGGATGGCGCGCGCACTCGGCGAGGGACAGAACGTCGATGCATTGGTGGCGCTCCTGAGCCTGGCGGAGCCGGTGAGCTTCGGCGAGCGGACCAGCCTGCAGAAGCTGACATCCCGGACGCCGCTCCTGTTCGTGGCGGATGCGGCCCGGCCCGATCCCCCGGCCCAGTGGGATATGCGGCTGCTCGCCACCGCTGCGCTGGCCGGCGACCCGAGCGCAAGGTCACGGCTCCGCGACGCGTTCCAGGCCTGGCCCGCGCTGGTCCCGGCGGTCGATGCGCTAACGACCCGCGCCCCCCGGGTGGCCGCCGCGACGGCCGCCGCACGCGCCCTCACCCGGGTGGGCAAGATCGGCCTGGAGGCGCTTGACCAGCTGGACCGCGGACCCGCCTCCGCCGAGTGGATCCGAACCCGTACCGCCGCGCTGGATACCCTGTCCCGGCCCCAGGGCCTGCTCCGCATCACGGTCATCGCCGCGGTGCGTCAGTTGGTGCGCGGAGCGGGCGGAGGCCCCATCCCGTGAGCAGCGCACTGTGACCCAGTACTTTTCCTATGGCGCCAATATGGATCCGGTCCATATGGCGGAGCACAGCCCCGGCGCGGTGCGGCTCGGACATGCCATCCTCCGCGGCCGTGCCTTCGGTATCGCCGCCGGGCACTACGGGACGGTGCGGACCGAGGCGGGAAGCTCGGTCCACGGCGTGTTATGGCGGCTGACGCCCGAGGACGAGGCGGCGCTGGACGCTTTCGAGGGGATCGCGAAGGGATTCTACCGGAAAGATTCGGTCGAGGTGGTGAACGACGCGGGAGAGTCCGTCACGGCGATGATCTACCTGCCGGTGGACGACTCCCCCGGATCCCCCTCCCGCCGATATCTGGAACGCATCATCGAGATCGCGACCCAGCTCGAGTTTCCCGACGCCTATCTCCAGCGTCTCAGGGATTGCCTCGAGCTGCGGCCGTGAAGGCCGCGAATCCCAAACCAGTGAGGACCGGATGAAGCGCAGGGACTTTCTTCAAAACACGCTGACCGCGGGCGCCGCGCTTCCACTAGTTCCCAGGATGGGATCGTCCGACGCGGCCCGTCCGATGGCCGGGGCGCACTCCCCCCAGGCCTTCGAGCTCGAGGAGGCTACGGTCGCCCTGCTCCAGGAGGGCATGGCATCCGGCAAGTGGACCGCCCGGAGTATCACGGAGCAATACCTGGCGCGGATTGGCGCGATGGACCGCGCCGGGCCCTCGATCAATTCCGTGATCGAGCTCAATCCTGACGCCCTGGCCATCGCCGAACGCCTCGACCAGGAGCGCAAGGCCAAGGGAACCCGCGGGCCGCTGCACGGCGTGCCGGTGCTGGTGAAAGACAATCTCGATTCGGGTGACCGGATGGCCACGACCGCCGGCTCGCTCGCGCTGGCCGGCAGTTCCGCCCCCCGCGACTCCACGGTGGTGGAGCGGCTTCGCAGCGCCGGCGCGGTGCTTCTCGGCAAGACCAATCTGAGCGAGTGGGCCAATTACCGGTCCACCAATTCGACCAGCGGCTGGACCGGGCGCGGCGGCCTGACCCGCAATCCCTACATTCTGACCCATAACGCCTGCGGCAGCTCCAGCGGATCGGGTGCCGCCTGCGCGGCGAGCTTCGCCGCGATCACGATCGGTACCGAGACCGACGGCTCGGTGGTATGCCCCTCATCGATCAACGGCCTGGTGGGCATCAAACCGACGGTGGGGCTGGTGAGCCGTGCCGGCATCATTCCGATTTCCTCGACCCAGGATACCGCCGGCCCGATGTGCCGCACCGTCATGGACGTCGCGCTGGTGCTGGCGGCGATCCAGGGCGCCGACGCCCGGGACTCCGCGACCCGCGTCACCGGCGCCCGCGCGATGCCCGACTATACGAAGCTGCTCACGCCCGACGGGCTCAAGGGGGTGCGGCTGGGAGTGGTGCACAAGACCTTCGGCTTGCCGGCGAGCGTCGATCCGATTCTGGCCGAAGCCATCGCCGCGCTGAAGCACCAGGGCGCGGTGATCGTCGATCCCGCCGAGATCCCCCACGCGGACAAGCTAGGCGAGCCCGAGGGTGTGATTCTCGATTTCGAATTCAAGGCCGGCATCGCGGCGTACCTCGCCTCGCGCGGACCCGGCTTCCCCATGAAGACGCTGGCCGACCTGATCGCCTTCAACCGCGCCAACGGTGCAAAGGAAATGCCCTGGTTCGGCCAGGAAATCTTCGAGCGTTCGGTCAAACGCGGGCCGCTTACCGATGCCAAATACCTGGCCGCGGTCGCGACGTGCCGCCGCCTTTCCCGGGCCGAAGGGATCGATGCGATCATGGCGACCCACCGCCTCGATGGGTTGATCGCGATCACCGCCGGGCCTTCGTGGCCGACCGATCTCATCAACGGCGATCGCTATACCGGCGGATCTTCCAGCCCGGCCGCCGTGGCCGGATATCCTCACGTGACCGTGCCGGCGGGATGGGTTCATGGTCTGCCGATCGGGCTCTCGTTTTTCGGGAAGGCATGGAGCGAAGGCGCACTGCTCCGCTATGCCTACGCGTTCGAGCAGGCCACGCGGCAGCGTCGGGCGCCGCAGTTCCTCCCGGCCGTCTGACCGGTCATATTGAGAGGGTGTTCGCCCGCAAGACTCGCTGGTTCTGGCCGGTTTCCGCCACACTCGTCCTCGCCGATTGTTCGACGAAGGAGCTGGTCGAGTCTGTGCTGCGTCGTGAGCCCGGACCGCATGCCGTGGTTGGGGACTGGCTTCGGCTCTCCCTCGCCTACAATACCGGCGCCGCGCTGAATCTCGACCTCGGCCCATGGTCGAGAATCATCTTCAGCGCCGTCGCCTTCATGGCCATCGCGTTACTGCTTGGATTGTATCGCCGTACCCCACCCAACGCGGCCCTTCGCGCCGTCGCGCTGGCCCTGGTTCTGGGTGGAGCGCTCGGTAATCTCCTGGACCGGCTCCGATCGCCGCTCGGAGTGATCGACTTCATCGATATCGGAATCGGCGATGCCCGATTCTGGGTCTTCAACGTCGCCGACATGGGTGTGACCGTGGGCGCGGTGCTCCTGGCCATCGTCTTATGGCGGGAGGACAGCATGAAGAGGGCAACGTGAGATTCGGATGTTCATTGGGGCTGGCAGTGTTGCTTGGCGCTGCCGCGGTCCAGGCGCAGGCGCCCGCTCAGACGCTGAGCCAGGGCCGTGTCACTCCTGCCGGAGTTGCTCGCGCGCAGGCGGTGGTGGATTCGGTTTTCCTCGACCGGAGGATTCCCGCCGGCGCTATCGAGGGAGGCGATTGGGCCTCCTATCTGATGGCCCGGCTTGGCGTAACTCCGCTCCCCGACAGCGTAGGAATCGTCGTCGCAGTCGATACCCTGCTCATTACCTTCTCCGGGCGGATTCAGGATCTCCCGGCGGACGCCCGCGCCATGCTCGGGCCTCTCTCGGCGCTGGTGGATCCCGCCACGGTGCTCTCCGCGGAAATCGAGCAGCTGCCCGCGGAGAAGGGCTTGGCTCATTTCCGGCTGCGACAGGTGACAGTGGGCGCGTTTCCGGTGCCGGAGCTCATGCTCCGCTCCATGATGATGGATATTGGGGACAAGTACCCCGCGCTCACCAAAACCGGGCGGGATCTCTTCGTTCAGATTCCAGCAGACGGGCGGGTGCGGTTGGCGCCCGGCGCGGTCCTCATCAGTGTTTCCGCCCCCCATCAGTAGGGGCTCACAGGAGAGCATCACCTTATGACTGATTTGCGCTATCCAGTGGGAGAATTTGTCGTCACGGGAGACGTTACGCCGGCCCGGCTCGAAGGCTGGATTGCCGAGATCGCCGAGGCGCCGGCCAAGCTGCGCGCCGCGGTGCACGGGCTCACCAACGAGCAATTCGATACTCCGTACCGTCCCGAAGGTTGGACCGTGCGGCAGGTCGTTCACCACGTACCCGACAGTCACCTCAACGCTTACATCCGGTTCAAGCTCGCGCTCACCGAAGACAATCCCACCATCAAGCCCTACGAAGAAGCGCGCTGGGCCAACCTGCCCGATACGGCGGGGACCCAGGTCGGCGTTTCCCTCATGCTGCTCGAGTCGCTGCACCGCCGCTGGGTCGTCCTGCTCAAGAGCATTTCGGGGTCGCAGTGGGAGCGCACTTTCTTCCATCCGGAAAAGCAGAGGGCACTGCGGCTGGACCATACGCTCGCCCTGTATGCATGGCACGGAAAGCATCATGTCGCCCATCTCACGGAGCTGAGAGACCGGATGTCGTGGCGCTAGCATCATGAATCGAACGAGGCTGCGCATCGCGGTACTGTTCGCGGGCCTCGTTCTTCTCGCCGGACCCTGGTTGGGCAGGCAGGTTCCTGTCTCGATGATTCCCTATTTGTCCATCGCGTGGCTGCTGGCAGGAGCTCTATTGCTCTTCGCGGCGTTTCAGATCCTGCGGGCCTGGATCGGAGGCTTCGCCTCGGGTCTAGCCGTCGCGGGGCTGGCGGTCTTGCCGATCGCGCTCACCGCCATCACCGTGTCGCCGGCGCTCGCGGTCCGGCTGCCCTGCCCCAGGAATTGGGAGTGGCTTCCTACCTGGCAGCTCCGACCGAGTCCAATGGGATCCGTCTCATTTGCGGTGGGTGATACCAGAGTGAAGGTCTGCTACGGCCGGCCGGCTTCTCGCGGACGGCGCATGATCGGAGGCCGATATGTGCCATTTGGCCAGCTCTGGCGAACTGGCGCCGATGAGCCCACGACTATCATCTCTACCGGGACGCTCGAGATCGCGGGCGTTCAGGTTCCGGCCGGTCAAACCTCCCTCTACACTGTTCCCGGGCCGGAAACCTGGGAGGTGATACTGAACCGATCCACCACGCAGTGGGGTATCGAATCGGAATACACTGACGCGATCAAGGCGAAAGAACTGGGGCGCGCCATCCTGGCGAGCGAGACCACAGTCGCTCCGTTGGAGCGACTTACGCTCTTCGCCGAAGCCCGGCCGAAGCATCAAGGCGTTGATCTCACTCTCCGCTGGGAATCGACTTCGGTCCGAATTCCGATCCTGCCGGGCTCGCGCTGAGCAAGTCTCTTGGCGCTCTGCCGGTGCGTGCGGTGCACCGGTCCCTCCTTCCGTTCCTTCGCTAACCGGAGGTTATCGAGTCCGGTTCCGCACTGTCGCATTTGCGGCTACCAGGACACGGGCGGCTTAAGTCCATAGCAGGCAATCCAGTACGGTAGTGCGATCAATTCCATTGAGTAGTCCGCATTGCTACTCCTGTAAATTTTTCGATCAGCAACTATGTATGAACGCTCCAGACGCGGCTAGGACAAATGCAGCTAAGCACAAGCTGGATCAATAAATGCACGCAATGTCCAACAGACATTCACGATGCACTGTTCCGTCGAATTACGGAACGGCCGGCCCTAGCCCATGCGGGAGCATTTCTGGCGTGCTCGACCGACTCACTGATCCCCTGATTCGAACCTTTGGGTCTTTGGAGGCCCTTCCGCCAGCCTGGCGTGAAGTCCTCGAAGGTCTCGATGTGACCCTCGCCGAGGCCCAGGACGAGCGTGAGCGTCTGGCCGCCGCACTCAAGCGCGCCACAACCGAGTTGCACGAGCTTCTGGTCGAGCTCGACGCACTGCGACGCGCCCGCTCGGCCGCCGAGTCCACCAACCTGGTTCGGGGCGAGGTTCTGGCCACCGTGAGTCGGACCATGCGCACTCCGGCGGATGCCATTCTCGGCCTCACCGGACTGCTGCGCACTGGAGCGCTGCTGCCCACCCAGCGCGCCTATGTCGACGCGGTCAACGGAGCCGCCCACGCATTGCATGGAATTCTGAACGACGTCGGGGATTTTTCCCGGCTCGAGGGCGGCACGCTTCCACTCGAGCCAATTCCGTTCGACCTCCGGGTAATGATTGAGGACATGGCCGCGGCCCTCTCCTCCCAAGCCCAGGCCAAGGGGCTGTCCCTCCGCCTGGCCTGGCGGCCTGACGCTCCGCGACGGGTTACCGGCGACCCCGGCCGCATCCGCCAGGCGCTCTCTTCGCTGGTTCGCGACGCGATTACCCGAATCGAGCGAGGCGAGATCGTTGTGGAGGTGGCTCGCGGCGCAATGCGTATGGCTCAGGGAGGCGTCCGGTTCGTCGTCGAGGATACCGGACCGTCGATTCCTCACGATCTGCTGCCTACCCTGTTCGAGCCGTTTTCCCGAGGAGACGTCTATCCCGGCCGGGATGGAGGCCTCTCGCTTCCGATTGCCAGGCAGCTCACCCATCTCATGGGCGGCGAGCTGACGGTGACCAACCTGCCCGAAGCGGGCACCCGGTTCATGGCATCGCTTCCGCTGCCCGTGCTGGACGAGGCCGTCATTCCCCGTCCCGCAGGCTTCGGCCTGGGCGAACTGCCCTCCGTAGCCCCCGTGGTGTCCGGTGGAGGATTGCTGGTGGTAGACGCCGATCCCGACCAACGGGCAGGATGGGCGGCGATTGCAGAGGCCGCTGGTTACCAGGCCACCGGGATCAGCACCCGGGCCGAAGCGATGGCCGAGCTCCACCAGCGCGCCGCCATTGGCCGCGCCGCCGCGATCGTGATCTTCAGCGACCACGACGCGCTGGGTTACGAGCAGGCGGGACGGGACATTCTGAGCGAAGAAAGCCTGTCGCGCCCGGCGCTGATCATGCTCCCCGCGGTGGGCAATCCCGGCGACGCGACGCGGCTCCGCCAGGCTGGGTTTCGCGGCTACCTGGTCAAGCCGGTGGCGCCCTCGGATCTGCGGGAAACGCTGGAGACGTTGAGGCGCACGATGCGCGGAGCGTGGCATGGACTGTTTCTCACCCGGCACTCACTGGCCGAGGCGCGGCGGGGTGGTGAGCTCCCTGATGAAGAGATGAACGCGAGCCTGGAATTGATCGGGGCCACGGGGAGGTAGTCGTTTCGAAGGACTTTCCTCCCTGATCGGGATACACTACGGAGCCGCCTCTCGCGAGACGGCTCCGTGTCGCTATACCCCTTTCGGAGGTTTCCATGGTTCGCCTTGGAGTACGTGCGATAGTGCTGTGCACCCTCGGGTCCGTCGCTTTGCCCTGCCTGATCGTGGCCCCGTCGCGAGCTGCTTCCGTCGCCGCTGAAGATTCCCTCCGGTTTGGCGGGCTCTCCTGGCGCAACGTCGGACCATGGCGGGGCGGTCGCGCCACCACGGTGGCGGGCGTGACGGGCAAACCG
>JBEPVJ010000014.1:0-12468 GCA_041691095.1 Gemmatimonadales bacterium | reverse complement strand
GGTTGCCCGGATCCGCTACGCCGCGGCGCCCGGGGGATTCCACAACACCTTTGCGTACAAGCACTCGGATGGGCGGGCGCTGCTGTTCGTGACGGTGAACCAGCAGAAGGCACTGATCTACGATCTGGCCAAGGTGGTGGCTGGCGGAGACCCTGCCACCTGGCTGATCGGCAACGTGCCCAATCCCACGCCGTTCAAGCAGATCGGCGCGGGCGGCTATCACGATTTCTACGTGGGCTACGATCCCGCCACCAACCAGGACAAGTTCTACGGCGCCGGGTTAGGCGGATACTCGGTATGGGACGTGACCCTCCCGGCCGCGCCCAAGCAGATGTTCACGATCACCAGCATGGGGATGGACATCGCCCACACCTTCACGCCTTCTCCCGACGGACGCTACGCCGTCACCGAAACCGAGTACCAGTACACCCCGCTCCGCATCTGGGACCTGGAGCCGGGCCAGACGGGCAAGACCCAGAACATCGACCAACCGATCAGCGCCTGGACCGCGGACTGGCGCGACCTGAACCACAATCACGAGGTCCGCTGGCCCTACGTGTTCGTGTCCGCGTATGAAGACGGACTGCAGGTCTTCGATCTGACCGACCCCAAGCATCCCAAGACGGTGGGCGGGTTCTACTCCTGCAATTGCGAGCACGAGCACGGCTTCGGCGGCTCGCAGGACAACGGCTGGCAGGGTACCAGCGTAGAGCAGGGCGCCTTCGGGGTCGACATCCGCAACTATGACGGGCTGGTGGTTCTCTCCGACATGCGCAGCGGGCTCTGGCTCTTCAAGGTCGACGGCTTCAACGGCTGGAACGGTCACGACCACGGCATGCCCAACATCTCGAGCGCGCAGGACTGGGACCACGGACCGGAGCGGTCGACCAAGCCGATTCCGTGAGATCGCTGTTCCTGGCCGGGCTGCACCTGCTCGGGGCAGCCGGCCCCTTCGACATCCCACTCTTCTCCACCTCCACGGCGCCCGACGCGCACGGCACCGCGCGCCTGATCTTTGCACCGTCACCCTTCGGGGTGACGGTCACGCCTGACGGCGTCGCCTCTTACCAGGTGCAGCTCAATTTGGCCGGGCTCCCATCGCCTTCGTCGCTCGGCGCATTCACGACCTACGTGGCCTGGGCCGCGACCACCGATCTCTCGCATTGGTACCGCCTGGGCACCGTCGTCAACGGCGCGTCGATCGTTGGACTGATCGAGCTCAACAAGTTTCTCTTTGTCATCACCGCCGAGTCAGACTCACTGGGCTCGGCGCGCAAGGGCCCGACGGTGCTGCACGGCATCGCGCCCAGCAGCTGGCTCCAGTCGTTCGTCTCCCATCCACTGTTTCGCGGAATCCCCCCCGATTGATCCGGCTGACTTGGCTCCTGCTGGTGCTGCTGGCGACCGCAGCGCCCCTCCTTGCCCAGAAGCCCAAGCCGCGGCCGAAGCCCGTCACGCCCGACACCGCGATGAACATGGAGGGCGTGGATCACGGCGCCATGAATCACGGCTCGTCGATGCCGATCCCGATGCCCAAGGGGATGTTCATGATGCCGGGACTGGTCGGCGAGCGCCCGCCGGTAGCGACCTTCCTCCCCGGCGAAGGCGTCGACCTTTCCCGCCTCCCCGTGGCCCTGCCCAGCTCGCAGCGCAGGCTGAAGAACGGCGATACCCTCGACCTCTCGGCCCGCCTGGTACGGCGCACCATCCGGAGCCGCTCTTTTGCGGCGTATGCGTTCAACGGCCAGGTACCTGGACCGCTGATCCGGGTGCCGAAGAACGCCGTCATCACCGTCCGCTTCCACAACCGGATCGATCTGCCGAGCTCGGTGCACTGGCATGGACTCCGGCTCGACAATCGCTTCGACGGGGTGCCCGGGCTCACCCAGGCCGAAGTCGCGCCCGGAGGTGATTTCACTTATCAGGTGAAGTTTCCCGATGCCGGCATCTTCTGGTATCACCCGCACGTGCGCGAGGACATCGAGCAGGGGATGGGGCTCTTCGGCAACATGCTGGTCGACGCCGACGAAGCGGGTTACTACGCCCCGGTCAACCGGGAACAGACGCTGATGCTGAGCGATATGCTGGTCAACGCCGACACGCTGATTCCCTATGGTAAGGAAGCGCCGGACTTTGCGCTGATGGGCCGAGTCGGCAACGTCCTGCTGGTGAACGGGGAGCCGGGCTGGACCTTCCGCGCGAAGCGCGGCGAGGTGGTGCGCTTCTATCTCACCAACGCTTCGAGCTCGCGCACCTGGAATCTTTCATTTGGCGGCGCGGCCATCAAGGTGGTAGCCACCGACCAGAGCCGCTTCGAGCGGGAGGAGACGGTGCGCAGCGTGATCCTGGCGCCGGCGGAGCGCTACGTGATCGACGTGCGCTTCGATCGCCCCGGTGCGTACCCATTGCTCAACGCGATCCAGGCCATCAATCACTTTGCCGGGGAGTTCGAGGCCCAGGTCGATACGCTGGGGATGGTGACGGTGGGAACTGTGGCGGCGGCGCCGGACTACGCCCGGCAGTTCGCCGAGCTCCGGCGCAATATACCGGTAACCCGGGACATCGATCGGTATCGGGATCAGTTCACGCGCGCGCCGGACTTGAGTCTGGTCCTGACCGTGAGGACCAACACGCTGCCGCTGGCGACGGTACAGTTCATGAATGTCGACACGGCATACTATGCGCCGATCGAGTGGGTCGACGGGATGCCCGACATGAACTGGCTGTCCACTTCGACGCAGGTGACCTGGATTCTCCGGGACCAGGCTACCGGCAAAGAGAACATGGACATCGATTGGCGGGTGGCGGCTGGATCGGTGGTGAAGCTCCGGATTTTCAACGATCCCAAATCGTTCCATCCGATGCAGCATCCAATCCATCTGCACGGACAGCGAATGCTGGTGATCTCGCGGGACGGCGTGGCCACCGGCAACCTGGCGTGGAAGGACACGGTACTGATCCCGGTGGGGTCGACGGTGGATCTATTGATCGACGCGTCGAATCCCGGGGCGTGGATGCTGCACTGTCATATCGCGGAGCATCTGGGATCCGGAATGATGGCAGTGATGAGGGTAACACCGAGACCGGAGAAGAAGCCGTGATAGTTGAGGCGCCCTTGCAGTTCAATTCGGTCCTGATTCTGCTGCTCATCGTGGCCATGGCGGTCGCCGTCGCGGCGGAACGACTGCGGGTACCCTATACGGTGTCGCTGGTGCTCGCGGGGCTGCTGCTGGGTGGCCTCCACGTCATGAACGCGCCCCATCTCACCAAGGAGTTGTTGTTCAGCGTATTCCTGCCTGGCTTGGTGTTCGAGGCCGCTTTCCACCTCGAATACCAGGATTTTCGCCGGCACTTGATGGGCACGCTGGCCCTCGCGGTACCGGGCGTCGCCGCGTCGATTGCGCTCACCGCGCTGATCCTGGTGCTGGCCTCTCCGGCACTCGGCGCGGCCGGGTCGTTTACCTGGGGCCCCGCTCTGGTATTCGGATCACTGATCGCCGCCACCGACCCGATCGCGGTGGTGGCGCTATTTCGGAGCCTGGGCGCACCCCAACGGCTGTCGGCCCTGCTCGAGGGCGAAAGCCTGCTCAACGATGGCACCTCCATCGTGATCTTCGGGCTGATCGTCGGCGGCGCGACGGCCACGGTGGCGGGTGTGGCCGCCGGTTTCTTCGGCACGGTGGGCATCGGTGCGGCGGTCGGCCTGGTGATCGGCCTGGTCGTTTCCAAGCTGACGGCCCAGATCGATCATCCGATGATCGAGATCACACTGACCACGATCGCCGCGTACGGCTCCTTCATCGCGGGTGAGCAGCTGCATGGTTCCGGAGTGATTGCCACGGTGGTGGCGGGCATGCTCTGCGGCAACTACGGGGCCCGGATCGGGATGACGCCATCGACCCGGGTAGCGGTCGAAACCTTCTGGGAATACATCGCCTTCGCGCTCAATTCCCTGATTTTCCTGCTCATCGGTTTCGAGTCAAGCATCAGAGATCTGCTCAATGCCTGGTGGCTCATTCTGCCAGCATTCATCGCCGTCCTGGCCGGCCGGGCCATCGTTGTGCTGGCCGTGACCACCGCGCTCCGCCGTACCCGGGAGCGCACTCCCGCCAGTTGGTCGACGGTACTGATCTGGGGCGGTCTGCGCGGGAGCCTCTCGATGGTCCTGGCCTTGAGCCTCCCCGCCGGATTTCCCAACCGGACCTTGCTGGTCAATACGACGTTCGGGGTTGTGCTGCTCTCCATCATGGTTCAGGGATTGACCATGGCGCCACTGCTTCGGCGGCTCGGGCTGGCCCGGTTGCGGCCCTCGAAAGTGGACTATGAAATCGCCCGCGGACGCTTGCGTGCCGCCACGGCTGCGCTGGATGAGTTACGCCGGATGAATCGGGAGGAGTCGCTGGCGGATGAGCTGGGCGCATCGGTACGGGCCGAGTACGAGGAACTGGCTCGGGGTGCCGATGCAAAGATCAAGAGCCTGCATTTGTCAGAAGCAGCCCTGCGAGAGGAAGAGGAAGTGGCGGCGCGGCGCCACCTCCTCACCGTGGAAAAGGAACGGCTGATCGAAATGCGCCAGCAGGGGCTGCTGGGACGGGAGGCTTGCGACCGAGTGATGGCCGACGTCGATGCGCGGATGATGGCGCTCGACTCTCCCAAGCCCCGCGTCTGAGGGTGTCTCGGCGCGTTCGGGTCGTTCCCCTCGGATTCTGGGTAACCGGCAGGAACGGAGCGTTCATTTTTTCAAGACTTTGGGTTGGTCTCCTTGAGCAGATTCTCCCCTTCGTCCAGCTTGCCCCGGCGGGCCTGGGCCTCGATCGTGCCGGCTTCGCTGGACAATCCCGCTTCCGCCCTGGTGGCGACCGGCTGTGACCCCGGGTCGGGTGTAGCAGGCGCTGCCGCGCTCACTGGGTCGGTCGTCTCTTTCAACAGCGTGACCGATACGCCCTTCGGAAACAGTACCTCGCGTGCCGCGTCGGGCATGCTGATGTTGTGTTCCTGGAACGCGCGCTTCACCAGCCGGATCACCGACGACCTGACCTTGAGCCAACTGTTCGCATGTCCGTCGAGCCAGAAATACACCTTCAGATTGACCGTCGCGCTGCCGAGTCCGTCCGCCAGCACCCAGGGCTCGGGGTCCTTGAGGACCGCCGGATGGTCGGCCAGTACCTTCCGGGCGATTTCCTGGGCCTCGTCGATGGAATCGTCGTATCCGATCCCGACTGTGAAGGTTTCGCGCCGGTTGGGATTCGCGGTGAAATTGCACAGCGTGCTCTTGTACACGGTGGAATTGGGGACTTGCAGCAGGTTGCCGTCGAGTGTCATCAGCACCGTGGTGCGAATGTTGAGCTGCTGTACGTAGCCTGTCGCGCCGGCCACTTCGATCAGGTCTCCATTTGCGAAGGGGTGCTGGACGCTGAGGAAGATGCTGGCCAGGAAGTTTTCGGTGATTTCGCGAAAGGCGATTCCCAGCGCCAGACCCACCAGGCCGGTGCCGCCCACCAGCGTCAGCGCGAGCTGGGTCAGCCCCGAAACCCGGAGCACGATGTAGGTGCCGGTCAGGAACACCAGCGCGCCCGTGCCCCAGGCCAGGACTCCCCGCAGCAGCTTGGCCTGCACTCGTTTTCGAAGCAGGGCGCGGGTGCGCCGCGCCGCCAGCATCGCAGCGAGCGCCGACAGCCCCAGGATGAGCAATCCGAAGATGACGAGGGGAAGCGCGTGGACCGCGTCGCTCCAGAAACTTGCTAACCCGCTCCGGGCGGCGGTGAAATCCCAAGCTGATGTCTTGGCCACATCCAGGTGGTTGACCACCGCGGTTACGCCCTGGGTGCCACGCGCCAGGTTTCCCGCCCACACCCGGTTCGTGTCGCTGGTCGCCCGGCCTTCCAGGAATACCACGCCTTCCTGTACCCTGACCACCGGCTGAAGGAACCAGCCCGTCGCCTCCATCACTCGCTGGAGGCGATCCCGAATCTCGGCGTCCCGCTCGGCCGGCTGGAGCTCAACGCGGACCGGCGCGGGCGGCGGCGCCTGCGCCTGTGCCGGTCCGGCCGGGGTCACACCTCGCCACAACGCCAGGACCAACAGCGCCCGAATGCACGCTTTCGGCCACGCCATTCGAGAATGTGTCAGGAGCTATCTGCCTGATTCTGCATCACGTACCCCAGTGGTCATCAGAGGACCTGTTGAGTGCTATATAACCACAATATCATCACAACAAGCGTCGGCCACCTTCATGCTGTCGCTGGATTGCCGTCGGTGGTGGCGGGTTAGGCCGGCTTCAGCGCTCCAGCGCAACCAGCGCGGGCAGGCTCAGGCGGACCCGCAGGAACGCCTGGGCCCGTGCGAGGATCTCCCGGCGGCCGGCAAGCCGGATTCCCGGAGCAAAGGTGACGAAGACGCCCGGTGGCGATCGCAGAGAATCCGAGGCCAGCAGATCAACCCTGCCGGTGTACGACAGCTCCCGTACTTCTGGGAAAGTGCCGGCCAGTTCCTTGGCGATGGTGACCATGCGGGTGCTGTCCTGACGCTGTCGCCGGAGCGCCGCCGAGTCTCGGGCGGCGGTCCCCGACGACACGGCGCGGAGGATGTCGCGCTGGATCTGGCCCTGGAATCGCTGCAAGTCTTCTGCGGAGATGTCGCTCTGGATCAGCTGCAGGGTCGTGCCGTCGAGCCCGTACCTCGCAAGAGAGACCTGGAGAGACTCGGCTCGTTCGGGATCAACGGGTCTGCCCGCGACGTAGACCTTGAGGGTATCGCCGGCGTCCCGATGATGCTCCCATTGCGACGCGGCCCGTCCTGGCGCCTCGATCTCATGCTCCACGAAGCTTGCGATCCGCCGCTGGTCGCGAACCTCCCGCACCGCGTCATAGAGGAAATACACACTGGGCAGAATGGCCACGATGGCTACGATGGTCACGAGGGCGCGCTCCCGGTGCCGTTCCTCCCGGGTGGCCTCCTCGTGATGGGGAAAGCGGAGCCAGCGGACGACGACGAAGGTGGCCAGCGCAATGAATACCGCGTTGAGGCCGAAGAGATAGAACGCGCCGAGAAAGAACGTCCAGTTGCCCGTGGCCAGGCCGAAACCGGAGGTGCACAGCTGGGGCATCAGCGCGGTGGCGATGGCCACGCCAGGGAGGGCCAGGCTCTGTTTCTTCCGGGATCCAGCCACGATCCCCGCCACGCCACCGAACAACGCCACCGCCACATCGAGCAGGGTGGGGCGGGTCCGCGCAATCATCTCGGCGGTGGGGGTGGCGAGCGGTGACACCAGGAAGTAGGCGGTGCTCGCGAGCAGGGCAAATCCGGTGGCGATCAGGAGCTCGCGCAGGGAGCGCTGGAGCAGCGCCCGGTCGGTGATGCCGAGTCCGAGACCAACGCCTAGAATGGGGCCCATGAGCGGCGAGATCAGCATCGCGCCGATGATCACCGCCGCCGAGCTCACGTCCAATCCGATGCTGGCAATGACCGCCGAGCATCCCAGCAGCCAGAGATTCTCGGGGCTCAGCGTCGCGTCGGAGGAAACCCGGCTGACCGTGCCCTCGGTGTCGGTTCCGGGGCGGAGAGCGAGCCTGCTCCTGAAATTCTCGAGAATGCTCACGCAGATGGTTGGGGCATAAGATCCTGAGAGGCTCCTATGCGAGGATAGGCCCTCCCAGCGTCACCGTCAACAGGAGTCGCCTGAGAGATTCTCTGGTGAGAGAAATAGTCGACCGTACAACACCGAGCGTATTGGTTTTGCGCTCTGCCGTTAGGGCAGTCCGTTGTTCAGGACCTGCTTGTTTGCCGCAGCGACCCCAGCCGCCCAGGCCACCGCCGCCTGTTGCGACAGCTTGGGGTTGTGGTCGATGTTGAGGGCCCCTCCTACCGACGCCAGGGCGCCCAGGAGATTTACCAGCACCTTGTTGTCGTCGATATTCAGCGTCCCGCCGACCGTCCCCCCCGAGAACTGAAGCGTTGTCATGGCATTGTTGTGGTCGATATTCATGACCCCGCCCACTTGAATCGGTCCGCCAAACGTCAGCGTCACCATCGCTGCATTGTTGTCGATGTTGGCGACGTCGGTCACCTGAAAGGCGCCGTTGATCTGGATTGAGACGAGCGCGGGGTTCGAGTTCAGGTTGAATACGCTGCCGATGCTGACCGACCCGATCATGAGAGTCTGCAGCTGCGGGTTGAGATCAAGGTTGACCACGCCCGCCGAGTTCAACGCCACCATGGTCAGGGCGCGAAGCCCGACGGTGTTCGTGATATTGACCACGCCCGCGTTCAGGCCGATGGCTTGGAGCACCGGGAATGCCATCGAGAAGGGCCGCACCGCCCCGCTCCCGTTTCCGCCCCCGACCTCTCCACCCAGGATATCAGTCAGCGCCGGAAATGTGATCGGGAGCAGCGCCGCCGGTGGGGGACTCGCGCTGTTATGCGAAGTGATGGTGTTCAGATTCCCGCCCACCGTGGTGAGCGACGGCAAGCTGAACGAGGTCACCAGATCCAGGTCGTTGACCATGATGCGCAGGTCGCCGTCGATCGTCTGGAGGTTGGCCAGCGCGGCCACCGACGTGAGCCCCAGGCCTCCGATGGTCGCGGAGCCTCCTACATGGGTCAGCGCGCCGACGTCGAGAAGATTGGGGAGCAGCGGGTTGTTTTCGACGTCGAGCGGACCGTCGATCGCGGTGACGCCCCGGAAAATCGACGCATCGAACAGATGCTTGTTGCCGGTCATCTGGATCCCGCCGGTCATCGCCGTGGGCGGCGCCTTGAGGCCGTTCAGCGTCGTCAGTCCGTCCATGCCCTGCACCAAGAGCCCGCCATACGTCAGCGTCCCCAGCGGAGCAAGGCTCGTGATGTTGGGCAGCTGGAAGAACCTGAGGTTTCCCCCCACCGTGATCAGGCCGGCGAGGCCGGTCAACGAATTCACCGACGGCGCATTGGCGATGGTGAGATCACCGGTCACCTCCCGAAGTCCCCGCAGCTCGATCAGGTTGGTCGAGGTGATCGCCTGCGCGCCGAGGGGCGAATTGATGAAGAGATTCCCCACGATTTTTCGCACGTTGCTGAGCTGCGCGAGGCCCACCTGGCTCAGCACCTGCACATCCCCGTTGATAGTCACCCCGAACGGACGAGTCACGCTGGTGACATTGCAGATCCGGTCGAGGAAAAGCCCGTTGGAGGGGTGGATGCAGGCCCTGGCGGCGGCGACAAAATCTCCGACGCCGGTGGGAATGACCGCCCCGGACAGAAAGCCCTGCGGATCGGTCTGGAGGTGCTGAGTGCCGTCGGTGGTGGTGCCGGCAAGATCGAGCGACACCTCGACCACCACATTGGCCAGGAGCGGCTGCGGGTTCTGACCGCCGAAATGCACCCCGTAGCGCAGGTCGAGCTGCGCCGCCAGGCCCGGCGTGGGCTGGGTGGGAAAATTGGCGACGGTATTGATCAGACTCACGCAACTCTGTCCCACCACCGTCGCCACGTCCAGGTTGTGCGGCACGTCATCCAGCTTCCAGAGCACCGCCATGTCCTGGAGCATGAAGGCGCGCACCGCGTCCACCGCAAAGACACCGGGGCCGTTGTTGCGGCAGCGCGCATTGAGCTGGGTGATGCCATGGGGCAATACGCCGGCCATGGCGCTCTGCACCGCGACGACGTCATTGATGAGCGCAGTTTCGAGCGCGCCATGAAAGAGGCGCGCGTCGGCTTCCTTGATATAGGAGTACCAGAGCGTCGCGTTGCCTGACGCCGCAAAGAATTGGTCGGGCAGCTGGGCCCCAGCCAGGTCGGGCAGGATGATCTGGTTCTTCCAGGCCTGAAACAGGGCAACGAAGTTGGCGATGGGCGCGCTCAGCACTTCGTCCACGACAAAGTTGGTCACGAAGGTGCTGAAGGACGCGGTCTGGGTGGGCGGGGGCGGTGCGGGAGGGAACTGCGCCGGAACAAATTGTCCCCAGCCACCCACTGAGAAGTGCGGCACGGCCAGGGAGAGGGTGTCGCCGTTCCGATCGGCCGGCGCCAGCGCCGCCACGTTCCCCTGGTCGTCCGCGAGGTACCCGGTGATGACCGTTCCGGCAACCGGCGTCACCGGCTGAATGAGCTTAAGGATCAGCGGCTTGAGAAATGTGGTGCCAGTGGGCTCCAGCTTCACCGCGGCGATGAACTGGCCCGCGGCCGGCAGCTGGCGCAGGATGCGGACCGACCGCATCACGATGGTGACTGGTGCGTCCAGCGCCGCCTGCGGCACCGTGAGCAGGAACTTGGTGTTACCGGTCGTCAGGGTTAGCGACCCGCCGGTCGACCCGATCGTCGCCTGCACCGTGGTGCTGGAATCCACCTCGATCCGTGCCCCAGCCGAGACCTGGACCGCGGTCGAACCGGTCTTTCCGTCGACGGCGGCGGAGATGGTGGCGCTCCCCGGGGCCACTCCCTTCACCAGCCCGGTAGCGGATACCGTCGCGATGGCTGGAGCGCTGGTCTGCCATAACGGGGTCTTGCCCGTCACAACCTGTCCATTCTGGTCCTTCACCACTGCGGTGGCCTGAAGGCTGTCTCCCGCCGTAAGGCTTGGGGCCGTTGGAGTTACCTGCACCGTTGTGACCACTGGCGCCGGCGGCGGGGGAGGCGGCGGAGTGCCGGGATCGGTAGTTCCTCCGCAGGCTGTGCCCAGAATGGTGAGCAGGGCCACGCGCATCAGGCGGGACTGGGAGCACGACCAGGGAAGCGACATCGGAACTCCGGGCAGACGGGGTAGTCTCTATTAAACGGCCCCGTCCAGCGGAATTCTCACGGCCTTGCAGGCTCCACTCGGCAAGAATTTCCAATACCCATGGGCCCGGCGCGAGGACGGGCGAGATGCGGGTGATGAGAACCCACGCCGGTTCGCGCGGATCCACCGGTCCACCATCGTGAACATGAAGCGGCTGGCGCCGCTCCATCGTACTGAGCCCATGATTAAACTGAACACGCAAATCTGCTGGCTGCTCGCTCTCCTCTCTCCGTTTGCCACCCTCGCCGCCGCTCAGTCATCCGACCCGATTCTCGGCAAGTGGTACGGCATGGGTGGCCCGCAACTGGATCGGGTGCCAATCGGTTTCGAGTTCAAGCTGAACGAGCGGGGCGAGATCAAGGCCTACCTCTCTCTGCCGGTCGCCAATTTCTACAACTTCGAGCTGCCTGGCGTGGCGGTACGTGACAGCGGGAAATATCAGTTCGCCGATGTCGCGCTGACTGTCGCCGTCGATCACGGCAAGTTGGTCGGCACCTACCTCTGGGCCGGCATTCCACTGACGCTGGAACGCACTGCCCGCCTTCCCCGAGAGCTTCCGGTTCCGGCCTACCCTCGCGGACCCGGACCGGTCTGGATGGCCAAGCTCGGCGGAGCGATCTACGCTCCCGTCGCGGTGCGAGATAGTGTTGCGTACGTCGGAACGACCGGTGGGATCATGAATGCCATCCACGTTCGAGACGGGACCTTTGCGTGGACCTTCGTGGCCGGCCGGCCCCTTCACGGCGAGCCACTGGCCACCGAGAACCATCTCTATTTCGTGTGCGACAACGGCTATCTCTTCAAGCTCGACCGCCGCACCGGGAAGGAAGTCTGGCGCTACGACCTGGGGGATGCGCGGGTCTCCCGCCCGCTTGGGCATCAGGTGCTCCCCGAGATCGGCATCGGCGCATTCGATTTTGACCAGTCGGCGCCACGGCCACTCCTGGTCGACAGCATACTGTACGTCGGATCCGGCGACGGCAGTTTTCACGCGGTCAACGCCAATACCGGTGTGCGGGTGTGGCGATTCGAGGCCAACGGAAAGATTCGCAGCGATGCCGCGAGCGACGGCGTACGGGTCTTCTTCGGGAGCTTCGACCACATCGTGTACGCGGTGGACCGCGAGAGCGGGAAGGAAGTCTGGCGCAAGGACACCCAGGCCGAAGTGACCAGCTCACCGGTGCTCATCGGCGATCGCCTGATCGTCGGCAACCGGGGCGGGCTTCTGGCCGCGCTGAATCCGGCGACGGGTACGACGATCTGGCGCATGCTCTTCTGGAGCTCATCGGTGGAATCGACGCCGGTGCCCGGTCCGGGCAGCGAGTTCTTTATCGGGTCTTCCGATCTGCGTCGGGTCAGCCGGATCGATGCGAAGGACGGCCGGGTGCTGTGGCGGTCCGATATCTACGGCATCGCATGGGGTCGTCCCGCCGTAACCGACCACATGGTCTATGCCTCCGCGGTGGGGAACACCCCCTACGCCTTCATGCGCCACCTCGGTGGTCTGTCCGCGCTCGACCCTGCGACCGGCAAGACCGCGTGGCGCTGGCCGGTGCCGGACTCCGGCGCGTTGTATACGGGATTCAATGCGGCACCGGTCGTCGCCGGCGATCGGCTCATCGTCGGCGGCCTGGATGGCAATCTCTACGGCTTCTCAATTCGCCGGTAGGAGAGGCTAGGACGCCAGGAACCAGCTCTTTCCTGGCGTCTTACCC
>JBEPVJ010000013.1:0-12857 GCA_041691095.1 Gemmatimonadales bacterium | reverse complement strand
GCCGGGAATCCGCGCCGCGATACGCAGCGAGTCGAGGCGGCGCGACAACGCCTCGACCTCGGCTTGTGTCCAGCTTGCCGGCCGTGGGATCAGATGGCCTGGCGCTTCGATCTTCCAGAGCTCGCCGTGTTTGTGGTCAGCTACCCAGAGTGCTCCCGCGCCATACCTCACGGCGTCGGCACCGTCACCTCCGACAAACTGATGGGTCACCTCGTTCGATCGGGAGTCGATCCGGGTTACCGGCATTCCGTTGACGCTCAGCCAGACGGCGCCGTCGCCCGTCGCGATGTCGCCCCAGGGCGTGGGCGCGAGCGCCTTGATTCTCGCGACTTCCCGATTCGTGCGCGGATCGAGGCGTGACACCGTGCCATCGGTCCGGTTCTGGACCCAAATCGCTCCCTCACCCGCCGCCATGAACTTGGGTGACGGCCCGACCGCAATTCGCGCCGCCACCACATTGCGGGATGGATCGATTCGGTAGACCGTGTCGGTCCCGCTGCTCGCCGCCCAGACTGCACCGAACCCGGCGATGACTTCGTCGGATCGTCGTCCTACCGGAATAGTCTGGAGCAGTCGCCCCGAACGCGCATCGATGCGCGCGATCGCGGTCGAGGACGTATCCTCGCGATTGGCGGGAAGCCAGAAGCTCCCATTGGCAAAGGCAAACGATCCCTCGCGTCCGCGCCGGATGGGCACCGGAATCCGCCGTACGACGATATTGGAATGGGGATCGATCTCGTTGAGGACACCATCCCCACAGGTGGCCACCCACACTTTCCCGAGCGCGACCACAATCCCCAGGCAGGCATTGGGTCCCAGCGGGATGTCAGCGATGACCCGTCCGGTACGAGGATCGATGCGAGAAACCCGGTCGGGGGCATAGTTCACCACCCAGACCGAGCCGTAGCCCAGCGCGATCCAGTCGGGAGACGACGCCAGGGGAATCCGGGTTTCGACGCGAAGCTCGGCCAGTGGGCGGCGGCGCGCCATGAAGGCGCTGTCGGGGGAATTCTGTGCCCACAGCCCGGAGCTCAGGCAGGCGAGCAGCGCCGCACCGGCAAGAGCGCGCGGGTTATGTATCATGCCAGCTAGTGGGGCGACGAAAGGAGGCGGCCCCAGCGGATGGCCGTCAGAAACGGCAGCGGATGCCAGGAGGCGGGGTCGTAGCTGTAGTAGATGAAAAGTGGCTTGCCCCGCAGATTGTCCCGCGGAATGAACCCATAATAGCGGCAATCGAAGCTCTCGTCGCGATTGTCCCCCAGCGTCATGACCCGGCCCGCCGGAATGACCAGGGGGCCCCAGTTGCGGAGGTCGGGGTGGTAGTCCGCGGGATGACCGCCCACGAAATACTGGAGCTGCCACTCGCGCATCCGTCCGATGGTCGCCTCGTCCAGCACCGGCGCCGAATCGGCCCGCTGGACCCAAGGCTCGACCACCGCCACACCGTTGCGGATCAAGTGGCCGTCGCGCATTCCCATTGTGTCGCCCGGCAGGCCCACCAGCCGCTTGAGCAGCAGGAGATCTTCGATCGGCGACCGGATAACCACGATTTCATCGTGTTTCGGCTCTCGTACCGCCGGAAGGTGGCGATGAACCAGCGGTACCTCGGCGCCGTAGAGCAGCTTGTTGACGAAGAGAAAGTCCCCCACCAGAACAGTGCGCTCCATACTGTTGGAGGGCACATGAAACGCCTGAATCAGGAAGGTGCTGAGAAAAAACCAGACGGTCAGGGCAACCATGATGGATTTTGCCCATCCCCAGAGCCACCGGGTAAATCGCGTTCCGGTGGTGGTAGAATCGTTTGGCGGGGAGGCGGACATGGATCGGCTCGAATTCTCTTCAGCTGGCGGTGAGTGTCGCGAGGGCGTGGGCATAGGCCTCGGGGAGCGAGTGCTCCCCTGTAACCGACATGCCAAGGTCCCGAATAATCCCGTCTTGCAGGCCGTAGATCCATCCATGCACCGCCAGAGGCTGGCCGCGGCGCCATGCATCAATGACGATGGGCGTGCGGCAAACATTTGTGGCCTGCTCCAGCACATTCAGCTCGGCAAGCCGGGAAGTGGACTGGGTCTCGGTCATCGCCCGCGTGAAGAGCCGCTGATGGCGCTCCGCCACATCCTGCAGATGCCGGAGCCAGTTGTCGATCAGGCCGAGCGGCGTACGCCTCCATGCCACCTCGACGCCGCTGCAGCCATAGTGGCCGCAGACGATCACGTGCTCGACCCGAAGCACCTCGACGGCATACTGGAGTACCGAAAGACAGTTGAGATCGGAGTGCACCACGATGTTGGCGACGTTCCGGTGCACGAACAGCTCGCCCGGGAGGAGCCCGACGATTTCATTTGCAGGAACTCGGCTGTCCGAGCATCCGATCCACAGGTATCGAGGTGCCTGCTGTCGTGAGAGCCGATCGAAGAAGCTCGGATCCCGGCGGGTGACACCTTCGGCCCACTTGCGATTATTTGTCAGGAGATCGGGGAGCCGGGTCATCGTTCACCTACTCGCATCAGGATCGAGTGGATTCGAGGCGAGGAGTCCGCATGAACGCCGCGAGAAAGAGGACGCCGAGCACTGAATCGATCAGCCAGAAGACGAGGACAGTCGCGGGAGTGCGATTCTGCACATAAAGCACCATAGCCGCGCCGCCGAACCCGAACTTTTCCAGTGCGGCCGGAATCATTGCCAGTCGGTACCGTGCCGGATCTCGCGAGACGATCAGGAAGAGTACCTGCCAGGCGAGCGCCACCCCGATGAAGCCATAGAAATTCTCCGGGTGGGTGATTGGTGGCGGGAAATCGCGACCCACCCGGGCTTCCATGAAATACTGAGGCGCGAGAACCAGGATGCCGTAGATGCCTGCCAGCAGAAACACCCACCTGGCAAAACGCATTGGACTAGAGATTCTTCACCAGGAGTTCTCGAATCTCCCCATCACTGTACATGCCGTCCGTGCCACGGGCATAGGCGCAGTGCATGTCCAGAACACCCTCCGTGAACGTGATCTGCATCTTGCTCTTGTCCTTGACGTTCTTGAGCTTGATGAGGCGGAGACCATCCCGCACGGCTTCCTTACCCATGTCGTCCATGCAGATCATCCGCAGTGCCATATTGAGTCGATGGCAGGACAGGTTATCGAGGAAATTGAGCCCCTCCTGGTCATCCGCGAGGCTGTCCCAATCGACTTCGTAGGGAATACCCTTGCCGCAGATTTCCTCGATCTCCTTTACCCGGCCTGGGAGGGTCGTCTCCTGGAGCTCCTTGATCTTGCGCCGTTCGTTGAGACCCATGACACCTCCAGGATTGGTTGTTCCAGTGGTAACCGAGGATAAGACCGGATAGTGGAATTATCCAGAAGCCGGCTCAGCCGCCCTCCCCGGCGTGGCGGGCCAACCGGGAGGTGAGGTGCCGCTTCACGTCCGGCCACTCGGCCAGGAGAATGCTGAACATCACCGAATCGCGGACCGTTCCGTCCCGCCGTGCCTGGTGGTGACGAATCGTCCCGTCGTGCTTCGCCCCCAGGGCGGCAATCGCGCGCTGGGAGGCAAAGTTGAAATTGTCGGTGCGCAGGCCCACCACTTTGCACCCTACCACTTCGAAGGCGTGCCCGAGCAACAATAGCTTGCACGCCGTGTTAACGTGGCTCCGCTGCCGACTGGCGGCATACCAGGTATAGCCGATCTCGACCCGGTCCACAGCCGGAACGACATCGTGATAGCGGGTGCTCCCCACGATCACGCCCGTGGCCAGGTCCCGCACCGCCCACGGCAGCATGTGACCCGCCTTCTGACCCTCGAGCGCGGTCGCTATGTAGGTGCTGGCTTGCTGTGGCTCAGGAACCGCGGTGAACCAGAGCTCCCAGAGGCGACCATCTAAGGCGGCCACTTTCAGCCCCTCTTCATGCTCGGAGCTCAGGGGCTCCAGCCGAACGCCATGTCCTTCGAGAGTGACGGGAACCGGGGCGATCATGAGGGACCCGAGGGCTTGAGAGTGCCGCTGGCATGGGCCAGGGGCTTGTCGAGTGTCGGCGCGGCGTTGTACTCGTCCGATTCGCCCGGGGGAATGCTCAGATAGCGCCACTTTGGTCCGCAGAGCGCATGCGCCAGATAGACGATCTGGCCGACGTGGTAGCTGACGTGGGCCAGTGACCGGTGCAGCGCCTCATGGACCGCGAGCGGCTGGCGGCGAATGCTCACGGGGGCCGTCAGATCGGCATCGGAGAGCTGGGCGGTGGCGGAGAAGAGTACGGCCCAGCCAGCGGTCCACTTGGCCAGGAGATCCTCCCGGGAAACCGTTCGGGCGAGGAACTCCTCGTCGCGCTGCCGCCAGGGCTTCTCGCCATCGGTGGTGAGGAAATCGGTGAAGCGCGATTGCAGGTTGCCCGCCACGTGCCAGCATATGGTCGCGAGTGAATTCCCGTTGCCGGGGCCGGCCGTCGAAAGCAGCGCGTCCGGCACCTGCGTCAGCGCGCCTTCGGCCAGTGCCTTGTAGCGCCGATACTCGGACTCGACCGATTGGATCAGCGTATTCACGGAGAGCTCCAGGGTCAGGATCTCGATTGGGTTTCTGCTAGTAGGTCGGACGCGCGCCGCACCGTGGCAAATTCCCCGTGAAGGCTAGCCAGCGACGTGCGATGCATCTCCTCGGCGCTGCACAGCTCCCCATCCGGCCCCGTCCTTTCGAATGTCGCCGTGCCGTCCGAGACCACGATCACCGTGAATCCGAGGTTGGCCGCCATCCGCACGGTGGATGATACGCAATGGTCGGTGGTGAGTCCGGCGACAACCAGGGTGTCGATCGCCCGGGAGCGGAGATGGGACTCGAGCGTCGTGCCGATGAATGCGCTGTTGACGGTCTTCTGAAAAAGCGGCTCGTCCGGGAGCGGCGCGGCCTCGGGCTTGATCGCATTGCCCGGCAGCCCGGCACGGAGGGGAGAGTCGAGCCGCTGGGACATGTGCTGCACATGGATGACCGGCCGACCGGTCTGGCGCCAGGACGACAGCAACAAGGCAATATTGTGCTCGGCGCCGGGATTGTTCCGCTTGCCCCAGCAGGGGTCATCGAGGCCGCGCTGGATATCGATCAGCAGTAGCGCGGTATCGGTGCTCAGCGTCATGGAGGGCCACCTCGCGAAATTAATGGAAACATAGTATGAGGCCGCGGACTAGATTCCAACATTCCCTCCTCCACCAGCCGGCGTCGAGGTCCAACTGAGCCTGGAAATTCGCTGCGCCTGCGGCCAGGTGTACCACGCGGATTCCGCCCATGCAGGCCGAGCCATTCGGTGCCGCTGCGGCCGAGCCGTGGCCATCCCGATGCCGGTGCGGACGTCCACTGCCGGGAAGCGTCGCTCGACCGCCCGTAGAGTCTGGCTTCCCCAGTGGAGTGCGTGGCCGGCACTGGCCCGCCTCGTGCCCCCTCGCCTGACCGGCGCCACCCCGACCTTGATCTGGGTCTGGCTTGCCGTCGTAGGTGCCGCCACCGCCTTCATGTGGATTTTCGGCGATTCCTGGTGGCCGGCCACCGTCCTTCTTTTTGGTCCCCGCTGGATTCTGCTGGTCCCCGCATTGCCACTGGCGGGGGCCGCAGCACTCGTGCGTCCCAGACTCCTTCTCGTAGTCGGACTGGGACTGATTGTTACGCTCGGCCCCATGATGGGATTCCACGTCGGATGGCGTCGATGGTTAGGTAGCAGCGGGGGAGTAGGGCTCCGGATCATCACTTTCAACGTGGGAGGTTCGGAAAATCCACAGATGGAAACCGTTCCGGCAGCGCTTGAGCTGTACCATGCAGACGCAATCGTGTTGCAGGAATGCCTTCCGCGTTTGATCGAACCGCGGCTCTGGCCCCCCGGGTGGACCATGCGGCAATCCGAAGGCGGGCTCTGCTTCGGAAGCCGGTTCCCGATTCTCGGCGTGGAAACACTGAAGCGAGTGGGGACTGGGGACCAGGGGGGCACTGGAAACGCTGTCCTGTTCCGGATCCAGGCCGGAACCGATACCATCGCGATCGCTGGAGTCCATCTCGAGACGCCGAGAAAAGGTCTCTCCTCACTTCGGAATGCCGGGAACGCGAGTCGAATGCCTGTGAACCTCCTTATTCGAGACGTCGGTGCCAGCCGGATAAGTCGCTGGCTCCTGACCGAACCACGCGCTCTGATCATCGCCGGAGACTTCAACATGCCCGTAGAGAGCAGGATCTACCGCCGGTATTTCGGCGACTGCACCAATGTCTTCTCGGCCATAGGCTTCGGTTTTGGATGGACTCGTATCCTCAAGCGTTTCTCCGCACGCATTGATCATGTGCTCATCTGTAGCGGGGGGCGCCCGGTTCACATCGAGATCGGGCCGGCCCTCGGGTCCGACCACCGGCCGGTTATCGTCGATCTGGTTCGTTCTCACTAGCTGGAAGGAAATCGCCTTATGCGCTTAGCATGCATGTTGCTTCTGTCCGGCATCAGCAGCCTCGTCGCCCAAACCAGGGCTCGCGATCTCGGAATTCCCCAAGCCGGTACGACTGGCCCGCTTAACGCCATCACCGATGTGGCGGGTGTCGAGGTGGGAATGGTCACCCTCATTCGCGGCGACGGAAAGCTCGTCGTAGGCAAGGGCCCCGTCAGAACCGGAATCACCGCGGTGCTGCCCCGCGGCAAGAGCTCCGGTGTTCCGGTTTTTGCAGGGTGGTCGACGCTGAACGGGAACGGAGAAATGACCGGCACGACGTGGCTCGAGGAATCAGGTTGGCTCGGCGGTCCTGTGATGATCACCAACACCCTTTCGATCGGCGCCGTCCATCATGGTACAATCGAGTGGACCGTGAAGCACCACCCCGATTGGGACTGGGCTCTCCCGGTGGTAGCAGAAACCTGGGACGGTGGTCTCAACGACATATCGGGCCAGCACGTTACCCCCGAGATGGCCATGATGGCGATCGACTCGGCACGCGGTGGACTGGTGCGCGAGGGGAACGTCGGCGGCGGCACTGGAATGGTCTGCCATGAATTCAAGGGCGGCACCGGAACCTCGAGCCGCCGAGTCACCGTCGGTGGACGCGGGTATACCGTGGGAGTGCTGGTGCAATGCAACTATGGCCTTCGACCCCGCCTGGAGGTGGCGGGCGTGCCCGTGGGCCAGGAGATTCCCGATCTCATGCCCTGCAAGGTCCCTCTCGAGGATGGCAGTTACGGACAGCCCGACCGTGCGGCGCTTCCCTGCAGCGTCCCGGGAAAGAGCGGAGAAGAACGAGGCTCCATCATCGTGGTGATTGCCACCGACGCACCGCTGCTTCCCGGGCAGCTCAAGCGGTTGGCCAAGCGCGCCGCGCTTGGCATCGCGAGAATGGGGGGCATAGGAGGCGACGGCTCAGGAGATCTCTTTGTCGCCTTTTCCACTGCCAATGCGGCCGCCGCGCCGGATACCGGGCTGGTGACTGCGACCTTCATCCCCAACAATGTCATCAATCCGGTCTTCGAGGGTGCCGTTGACGCCACATCGGAGGCCATTCTGAATGCCATGCTCGCCGCTGGGACGATGACCGGCGCTGATGGATACCGGGTCTACGGCCTGCCGCACGATCGTTTGCTCGCCGCGCTCCGCAAGTACGGGAGAATGAAATGAGGATCAGTGCGGTGTTGCGCCGACAGGGGCCGGCCCTTGTTCTGACGGCGGTCGCCGCATGCGCGAATAACCCGCACTCGAGTGCCGTTCCGCCCCGCCCCGACGACCCCGTGCACGTCACGCTCCTCCATATCAACGATGTCTACGAGATCACGCCGGTCGAAGCCGGCAAGTCCGGCGGACTCGCGCGAGTGGCCACGGTGCTCGCAGGGCTGCGCCGGCAGAACCCCGCCACCCGCATGCTGCTCGCGGGAGACTTCGTCTCCCCTTCCGCCCTGGGAACCGCGCGCCTGAATGGGGAGCGGCTGGGAGGCCGGCAGATGATCGCAGTCCTCAATGCCACCGGGCTCGACGTCGCGACTCTCGGCAATCACGAGTTCGACATCTCCGAATCACAGCTCGGGCAGAGAATCCAGGAGTCGAAGTTCGGCTGGGTATCCACCAACGTCACCGACTCGATGGGGCAGCCGCTCCTGGGTATCCCGCGCCACCTGATCCTCCGCATCACCGACGGGCGAGGTCGAACCGCGCGGGTCGCGCTGGTCGGAGCCACTGTAGACCAGGTCCACCGTCCGAACCTGCGATATCTGCCGAACGTGGCTGCGCTGAGACGCGAGCTGGAGCTCATCCGGGATAGCGCCGATGTGTTCATCGCGTTGACCCACCTCCGGCTGGCCGATGACGTGACTCTGGCTGACTCGCTGCCGGCACTCGACCTGATCCTGGGCGGCCACGAGCATGAGAACTGGGCCATCCGCCGGGGCGACCGTTTCACTCCCATCATCAAGGCCGACGCCAATGTGCGCTCGGTCGCGATTGTCGACCTGCTGGTGCGCCCCGGCGCACATCCCTCCGTCAACTGGCGCATCGTCACCGTCACCGACTCGATCCCTGAGCAACCGGCGGTGGCGGCCGAGGCAAAGAGATGGACAGCGATTGCCTACGACGCCTTTCGCAAAGACGGGCTCGAGCCGGAGCGGGTTACCGCGACGCTGCCGGCTCCTCTGGATGCGCGTGAAGTCATCATTCGCAACGGGGCCAATGATTTCACCCGCCTGCTCACCCAGGCCCTGTTGAGGGAAGCGCCAGACGCCGACGTCGCCCTGATGAATAGCGGCTCGATCCGTCTCGACGATATTCTCCCCGCTGGAGCGATCACCGAGTACGACGTCATCCGGCTGATGCCCTTCGGCGGGAAGGTCGTCGAGGTGGAGATGACCGGGGCGCTGCTCCAGCAGGTGCTTGAGCAAGGAGAGAAAAATCGAGGGATTGGGGGGTTCTTGTTGCGGGGCAACGCGGAGCGTGGTCAGGGCGGCTGGACCATCGGGACGAGGGCACTCGACCAGGGGAAGCGGTACCGCGTGGTAATGCCCGACTTCCTGGTCTCGGGCGGCGAGCAGAACCTGGGCTATTTGAAGGAAGGGAATCCTGGGCTGACCATGATTCGGACCCTGCGGGACATCCGCCTGGTGGTGATTGCCGAGCTCGTACGCCAGTTCGGCCGGTAGAGAGCCAGCTTCTTGCTCCATTTTTCGGCTAACCGGGTAGTCTGATAATGCCCCTGTCGAGCGCGGTCGTTACCGCTGCGGTCCGGTCCGACACGCCCAGCTTCTGGTAGATGTGCAGCAGATGAGACTTGACCGTGGCCTCGGAGATGCTCAGCTCCGTCCCTACTTCCTTGTTGCTCTGCCCGGACGCCACCCTCTGCAGCACCTCCAGTTCGCGTGAGCTGAGCGCCGCACGCTCCGAGTCGCCCCTGCGGCTCGAAAGCCGCGCGGCGATCGCCGGGGCCAGCGCGGTCTTACCCAGAACCGCCGAGCGAATGCCCCGAAATAGCTCTTCCCGCGGAGCGTCCTTGAGCAGATAGCCCGTCGCGCCGGCCTCGATGGCCAGCAGAATGTCGGCATCGGTGTCGTATGTAGTAAGCACGATGATTCGGGCCGTCGGCACCTCTTTCCTTATCACCCGGATGGCGGTCACGCCATCGACCTCCGGCATCCGCAAATCCATCAGAACCATCCCGGGCCTGAGCCGCACCGCATGTTCCACCGCCTCGCGACCATTCGCCGCCTCTGCCACGATCTCAAAATCCGGCTGGCTCTCCAGCATCCCGCGAACGCCGGCGCGTACCACCGGATGATCATCGACGATGAGAATTCGGATCCTGTCGCTCATGGGCGCGCTTCGACCGGCAGGTTTACCGTGAGTGTGGTGCCCTCTCCTGCGTGAGATTCCATCGTCAACCGTCCGCCTAGCCCGCGAACTCGCTCATCCAGCGCTTTGAGGCCGAAGCCGCCGGTCCCGGAAGTGGGTACTGGCACGATCCCGGTTCCGTCGTCCTTCACGTCGAGCGCCACTTCGTCATCCATGTAACTCAATGTGACGATGACCCGGCTCGCGCGCGCGTGGGCCTTGACGTTGTTGAGCGCCTCCTGGGCGGCATGCAGAAGCGCGGTTTCCCGATTGGGGCCCAACTCACGCGCGTTCCCGGTCACCACGTGTTTTCCCGACACCCCCGTCTTGACCGACCAGGCGGCCAGTTGGCGTTCCAGAACGACTGGGAGCGGGGCGCCGTCGCGAAGGTCCGGACGGAGATCCCAGACCCATCGACGGGCCTCTTCCAGGCTCTCCCGTGCGAGTGCCTTTGCCTGTGTAATGTGCCCCGTCAGTCCGGACGCCGCGGCGCCGGGGAGGGACTCGGCCGCTTCGAGATGCGTCACGATCCCGACAAACCCCTGCGCCACGCTATCGTGAATGCGCTGCGCCAGCCGCTGTCGCTCCAGCATAATCCCGGCATTGCGCTCGGCGGAGGCGAGGTCTGCTCGGGTGGACTCCAGCTCCTCGATGAATCGCTTTCGCTCCCTGCTCTGGCGGATGATGCCATGAATGAACAGCGACAGCATCACCGAAGACGCCACCGCCAGCAGGATCGCGAGAGCGTCTCCCGGCGAAGCCTTCAGCTTCCATCCATTCCCGCTCAGGAACATGATGGCCGAGAGGGCCACACCGCTGGGAATCGAGTAGCGAATGCTCAGCAACGAGTAGGTGACGGGAAACATGACTGCGGAGAAAGCGTAAGCCGCGGGATGCAGCGAAAGCATGGCCGCCCAGGTCACCACGCCGATCAGGTAAAATCCGTACGACCAGGGAAGCGCCGGAATGACCGCTCTGCCCCATCGTTGAATGAGAACGTACCAGACCATGAGCACGGCAAAGAGCACCCAGAAACGCAGCGAGTGGGTCCAGCTGGGCGGAGCAGAAAGCAGAACCGAAGTCCCGGCCACGAAAAATGCCGCGGCGGCGAGTATGCGCCAGCCGGCGGTCCAACCTCGAGGGAGATCGTACGGAGTCTTCATTCCCAGCGGAAGTTACGCACCGCAATGCCGCCCGACACAAGGAACACAGCCATCAGCACCACGAGCGAGACCGGCCGCAGCTCTCCTTGGAGCCAGAATCCGGAAACCAGCTCGTTGACGTGGGTGAGTGGCAGAATATTGGAGACGCGTTGTACGCCAGGAGGCATCAAGGCGCGCGGAAAGGCCGATCCGGAGAGAAACAGCATTGGAAAGTAGACCGCCATGCCGATGGCTTGCGCAGTGCGCGCCGTTCCCACGACCGCGGCCAGCATCGCACCGATGCTCATGATGCTCGCCGCCCCCAGGGCCACCGCGGCCAGGACGCCCAGCGGAGAAGCCGGGGCTCTCAGGTGAAACGCCAGCCGCCCCGCGACAATCAGCATTCCGATTCCGAGCAGCGAGGTCATGAAACCCACGATTCCCTGCGCCAGCAGGAGCGTCACCGGCTGAATCGGAGTAACCCGGAAGCGCCGAAAGATGCCCTGCTCCCGGTAGGTCGCTACCCAGCCCGGAACGGCCATGAGTCCGGTCGTCCCCAGGATCATGCCGATGTAACCCGGCACGCTCAAATCCATGGCGCCACCCACCTGCCCGGCGATCGGCTTGTTGCCGAAGATCGACCCAAACACGAACAGCAGAAGCAACGGGAACGCCAGCGTGAAGAACGCGGCTCGCGGATTTCGAAAGAAGAGCCGGAGCTCCATCTTCGTGAGCGTTAACAATGGCCGCGCCATCAGTTGCGAACCTCCCGACCGGTCAGAGCAAGGAACACGTCCTCGAGCGTGGAGCGCTCCGCGCGAAAATCGAGTGGTGGCTCCGGCAGGGCCGCTAGCCTGGCAGCCACATGCACCAGCAAAGGGCCACTTCCTGAGACGAATACCTCGGTCCCTTTCTGTTCGACCGTCTCCACTCCCGGCGCCGATCGAACCAGACCTGGATCGAAACCGGCAGGCGCGGTGAAGCGCACCCGAGCGCTCGAGCGCTGCGCCGCGATGAGGCGCGCCGGGGTATCGAGCGCCACGATCTTTCCATGGTCAATGACCGCTACCCGGTCGCAGAGCACCTCGGCCTCATCCATGAAATGGGTCACCAGGATTACCGTGGCCCCCCGGTTCCGCACCGCGCCCACCAGATCCCACGTGGCTCGGCGCGCCTGCGGGTCCAGGCCGGTCGTGAGCTCATCCAGCACCACGAGCTGCGGACGGTTGACCAATGCCATCGCGATGAAGAGTCGCTGCTTCTGGCCGCCGGAGAGATCTCCGAAAGCGGCGTTCCTGCGTTCCGTGAGGCCCCATTGCTCGAGGAGCTCTCCGGGGTCTTGGGCCTTGGAATAGAGCGAGGCAAATAGCTCTACCGCCTCGTGAACCTTGAGCCGGTCCTGCAGAGCCGCAGCCTGAAGCTGTACGCCGATACGCTCCCGAATCGTGTTGGTCCGCGCGGCAGTGTCCTCACCGAAGACTTCGATGCTGCCGCCGTCACGATGCTTGAGGCCGAGCAGGCATTCGATCGTGGTCGTCTTGCCGGCACCGTTGGGCCCGACGATGCCGACGATTTCGCCGCGTTCCACGTCGAATGAAACGTCATCGACCGCGGCGAGAGCTCCGTATCGTTTGCTGAGTCCCCGCACTCGAACAATCGGTTCCATGATCCGCCCTTTCGTAGTGCCCAAGGGTACCTGACCCGCGGCCCTGGGGCATCCACCGGACGGTGGATGCGCGCACCGGTCCGGAGTCGGTATCCTGATCGCCCATGCGAAAACGCTCCCTCGCGATTCTCCTCCTCGTATTACCTCCACGGCTCGCAGCCCAGGCCGATTCAACGCCCCTGATCCGCGGCGCGGTACACGATTCGGCCGGTAGGCCTGTTGCCATGTATCTTATACACATCT
>JBEPVJ010000012.1:0-12889 GCA_041691095.1 Gemmatimonadales bacterium | reverse complement strand
GCTCAGGATCGGCCACCAGCGCGCAGGCCAGGGCCAGCCGCTGTTTCTGCCCACCGGAAAGCTGCCCGACCCGGCCTTTGCGCTTTTCGCCGAGCTGCACCGCGTTCAGGACGTCCTCCAGCGGGCGCGGGCTGGCATAAAAGCTCCGGAAGAGCTGCAGCGTCTCGCTGACGGTGAGCTTGTCGGAGAACTGGGTTTCCTGCAGGGAGATGCCGAGCCGTTGGCGCAGATCGTCGCCGCCGGTGGCCCAGTCCCGGCCCAGCACCCGGACCTCACCCGCATCGGGCTGGGTCAGGCCTTCGCAGATTTCGATGGTGGTGGTTTTGCCGGCGCCGTTGGGACCGAGGAGCCCGAAGCACTCCCCGGAGTGTACCTCGAGATCGAGACCGTCGACGGCGACCACGTCCTTGTAGGACTTCCTGAGACCGTGCAGCGCGAGCGCGGGACCGTTCGGCATGCGTGAAGATACTCCCGCGCCGCTTGGGGGGTCAGCCGACGCGCGCCTGCTGGGTGGGTGTCTCTCCCGAGCGGGAGGCGATCATCCGCTCGGTGAAATCGAGTCGCGATTCCATTTCACTCAGGCGCTGCTGGAGATCCTCGATCACCACATCCCGCTGGGAGACCGCCGCGTCCAGCCGGTCAATTTCCTGGCGACCGAACATGTCCCATTTTCTGGACGCGCGCTTCTGTCCGCCACCGAAGACCAGCTTCATGACGTTGCCGAAGATCATGAAGCCGCCTACGAGAATCATCCAGTGGGGGATTCCCGTGAAGATCATGGCTTTTCCCACTCCTTTTCGATCTGATCAGCGGCCTGCTTCAGGATCTCGACGATGCGCGGCACCGCCGGGTGGCCCGAGCCCCAGCGCCACGCGCGCTTGTAGGTGACATTGGCCACCCGCGCGAAGGCATGATGCAGCTCGCCCATCGGCCCGCCGGCGAAGTCCCGCACGGTATCGCGCACCCGATCGAAAATGTCTTCGATCACGTCCTTGTTCTCAGCGAGAAACGCCTCGCCCTCGGGTGTGATATGGTAGATCTTCTTGCCGCCTTCCTCCACGACGCGCACGAACCCCTGGTCTTCGAGCATTTGCAGCGTCGGGTAGACGGTGCCCGCCGATG
The DNA here is from genome assembly GCA_041691095.1 of Gemmatimonadales bacterium. Lineage (GTDB taxonomy): Bacteria > Gemmatimonadota > Gemmatimonadetes > Gemmatimonadales > GWC2-71-9 > JABFSM01. The sequence continues at coordinate 11,767 of JBEPVJ010000012.1, read as the reverse complement.
GGGTGTAACAGCCGGCCAGTTTCTCTTCCAGGGCTTTGATCAGCTCGTAGCCGTGGCTGGGCTTCTCCTTGAGTAACCGCAGAATGACGAATTTGACCTCGCCCGATTCGAACATTGGGCCCCGCCGGCGGTGTTTCTGGCGGCCGCCGCCCATCTTGAATCCGAAGAGACCCGGTCCGCTGAAGAGGTCGGCCAAATCGCCTAAACCCCAGTCATCACGTGGCTTATGCATGAAATTGATCCTTGAAGATAGAGCCTACGACATACCTAACGCCATACTGTACGATATATCGTACGCAATGTTTCCAGGCCCGTCAAGACGAGGCGGAGGCGTCGGGCCGCGCTGGCAAGAGAACCCAAAATTCACGACCTTCCGGCCGTGGTTCCACCGAGGGGGGATCTGACACTGGACTCTCAACCAAAAATCTCATGAGCACACTCGCGCAGGACGTCCGTTTCGCGTTCCGCACTCTGCTTCGTCGCCGCGCCTTCGCGGCGATCGCCATCGTGACGCTGGCGCTCGGCATCGGCGCCGCCACCGCGATCTACACGGTGGTCGACGGGATTCTTTTTCGACCGTTGCCGTTTCGCGATGCAGGACGGCTCATCGCGGTGTGGGAGACCTATCCGCACTGGCGCCAGGATCCGATCCTCCAGCGCTCGTGGGACCGGATCGGGCTTTCGATTCCCGAGTATGCCGACTGGCGGGCGGCGCAGCAGGCATTCAGCGATGTGGCGATCTGGGGCAACGACGGGATGATGCTGGGGGAGGGCGCCTCCCGGGAGCTGGTCGGCGTCACCACGGCCAGTGCCTCCATGCTCGACGTGTTAGGGGTCCGCCCGGCGCTGGGGCGTTTCTTCCTGCCCGGCGAGGATGTGCTGGGCGGGGCCCCGGTCACGGTGATCAGCTACCAGAACTGGCTGGCGCGGTATGGAGGAGACCGCTCGGTGCTCGGACGCGCGGTGCACTTCGACGAAGGGACTTACACCATCATCGGAGTGCTCCCCGAAGGACTGTCGCTCGACCATGGTGAGGCGACCAGTCCCTTCTGGATGCCGGTGGGCCAGGACTCGGCCAACGCCCGGGAACGGGGGAATCACGATTACCCCGCACTGGGGCGGCTCAAGCCGGGGTCGTCGCTGGCCGGGGCGGCCGCGGAAACGGAGCGGCTGGTGCGCGGCGGGCGCAAGCAGGAAGAATTCGGGATCCGGGTGCAGGACTGGCAAGGAGACCTGACCCGCACCGTGAGAAGTCCGCTGCTGCTGCTGCTGGGAGCCGCGGCGCTGCTGATGGTGATTGCCTGCGTGAACGTGGCAACGCTGCTCCTGGGTGAGGCGGCAACACGGCGGCAGGAGATGGCGGCGCGCCTGGCTATGGGCGCAAGCCGGAGCCGCATCGTACGGCAGCTGCTCACCGAGGGGTTCGTGCTGGCGGCGGCCGGCTCGATCGGTGGCGTTGCCCTGGCGTGGAGCGGCACCAGGCTGCTGGTGGCGCTGGCGCCCTCAAAGATTCCAGGGCTGCTCGACGTGCACATGGATCTCCGAGTGCTGGGCTTTGCCATCGTCACGGCGCTCCTCGTGGGCATGGTCGTCGGCCTCAGCCCCGCGCTCACGCTCTCGGAATCGAATCCCGCCGTGATTCTGCGGGGCGGCAGCGGCCAGAGCGCCCGGGGACGTGGATCGCTGCAACGGACTCTGGTCGCGGTGGAGCTGGCACTCTCGGTCGTGCTCCTGGTGGCGGCGGGGCTGATGTCGCGCACGCTGCAGAAGCTCACCGCGGTGGATCCCGGTTTCCGCACCGGGAATCTGCTGGCGGTGAAGGTGCTGATTCCGCCGGCCACGGTGCGCACGCCTGGAGCGGTGACTCGGTTCTTCGAGGAAACGGCCGGCCGGATTCGCGGCATGCCCGGCGTGACGGGGGTCACAGCCATTAGCACCTATCCGTTCGGCGGCGGCTCGAGCAGCTCGTCCTTCATCAAGGAGGGTGAGCCGGAGGTCGATACTCCGGGGCAGCGCGCCCACGAGACACAGCAGCGCACGACGCTGCCGGGATATTTCGAGGTGATGGGAATCCCGTTGCTGGCGGGACGGGCGTACGGCCATGACGATGGCGCCGGCGCGCCCTTCGTGGTGGTGATCAACGAGACGCTGGCGCGCCGGGACTGGCCGGCCGAGTCTCCCATCGGCCACCGGGTGAAATACCAGAACGAGTGGCGCGAGATCATCGGGATCGTGGCCGACAACAAGTTCGGCCGGCTTTCCGCCGCCGTCGAGGCGACCATCTTCGCCCCGCTGGCTCAACGGCGCAGCGGGGGGCTCGCGCTGATGGTGCGGGCGCAGCACGATCCACGGCCGCTGCTGGAAGGAATCCGCCAGGCGGTTCAGGTGGCCGATCCAAACGCCGTGGTGCGGGGGGCAGACCTGATGAGCGATCTGGTCAAGCGGTCCTTTGCGGAGGAGCGCTATCGCGCGGTGCTCATCGTGCTGTTCGGGGTCATCGCGGCGGTGCTGGCGGCGGCGGGCATGTACGGAGTTACTTCGCGGGCGGTAGCGCGGCGCACTCGCGAGATGGGGGTCCGCATGGCGCTGGGCGCCAATCCCGCGGCGGTCACCGGCTTGATGATCCGGCACAGCCTGGCCGGCGTGGCCATTGGAGTCGGTTTCGGGCTCGCCGGGTCGCTCCTCCTGGCGAGGTACCTGGCCCAGTTCCTCTTCGGCATCACGGCCACCGATCCACTCACCTATCTCTCGATGCTGTTGTTCCTCGGAGGGGTGAGTGTGCTCGCGAGCTGGCTTCCTGCGCGCCGGGCTGGCCGGGTCGAGCCGGCTGTGGTTTTGCGAGGGGAGTAAAACAGAGCGGGGATCTGTTCGCGGCTCCAGTATGCGCCGGAGTTGAGTAGCTTGGAGAACCCGCTCAAACGGAGTTCGTGAGTATGAGGACCAGGTCCCTGGTGGGGATCATCGTGCCGCTTGTGCTGCTGGGTTGCACGCGCAGCGAGCAGGCCGTTTCCGCCCCCGCATGCCCGGCCAGCTGGATTCGAAGCGCCACCGCCGATTCGAGCATTACCCTCTGTCTCGCACCAGGCTTCGCCCGGCTCGACGAGCACACCTGGCAGCGCTCGTCCCCGGCTACCGGTGAGGACCTGGCCGACTTCTTCAGCGTCGAGCTGCTCGAGTGGCCCGCCGATTCGGCGTCGGTCAGAGGATGGCCGCCGAGGCTTTCCTCCAGCGACACCTGCCAGGCCGACTGCATCACGGTAGACAGCACCGCCACCTACCAGGATCGGTGGTCCGGCTTCGATGCGCACACCGAGACCGGACGCGCCAGCGGCGGCATCGCGGGGCTTTCGCGAAGGCCGGTCATGGCGTCCGGCTGGATCATTTCGGGCTCGCGTCGCGGATTTGCCCAGGGCTGGAGCGCGCAGCCGGCCACCCTCGATACGCTTCGGCAGATGCTCCGTACCGTGCACCTGGCCCGTTAACCCGGAGACTGCTGCATGAAGTCATCCCTTCGTGCCGCCGCCGCCGCCGCCGCGTGCATCGCGGTAATGCTCCACGCCGCGGCCGCCCCGGCTCAATCATCCGACGCCGATGTCGCTCGCCTCACCGCCGCCCTGCTGGGTGATACGCCGCTCCTGCGAGACCTGGAGACGCTCACCGATCGTTTCGGCGGACGGGCCACCGGCTCCGACGCCAATCGCGCCGCGGTCGAATGGGCATTGGCGCGCTTCCGCGAGGCCGGCGTCGACGCTCGCACCGAGGCGTTCGACATGCCGGGGCAGTGGCTGGAGCGATCGGCGTCCGCTGCCGTGCGCGGGTCGGGGGTGGCCTTCTCTCCCCGCGTCGCCGCGATGCCATTCTCGGTCGGGACGCCGGCGACGGGAGCCTCCGCGCCGCTGCTCGATGGCGGCCGCGGCGATTCGGCGGCCATTGCCTCGCTGGGCGGCTCGGCCCAGGGCGCCTGGATTCTGATCGAGCAGGCGGAACTCAAGGACATCGACGGATTGTTCCGCGAATACGCCGAGTCGGGACAGATCGAAGCGAAGGCCTGGCGGGCGCATGCGCTCGGTGTCGTGTATATGGGCTCGCGTCCGCACAACCTGCTCTATCGCCACAATCTGAATCTGGGATACCAGAATCGCGAGCACCTGGGGCTCGTCATGGAGCGCGATGCCGCGCTGCGCGCCCTTCGGCTGCTCCGCGCCGGCACGCCCCTCTCCCTCAATGCCACGCTCGACTTGCAGCGCGGCCCGGCCTACCAGAGCGCCAATGTGATCGGGGAGATTCGCGGCAGCACCCGGCCCGACGAGATCGTCCTGATCGGCGCGCACCTCGACAGCTGGGATCTGGGGAGCGGGGCGCTGGACAACGGCGCCAATGCCATGATGGTGCTGGATATCGCCCGGCAGATGAAACGGCTCGGGATCCGGCCCACCCGCACCATCCGCTTTGCGCTCTGGAGCGGCGAGGAGCAGGGTATGTACGGCTCGCTGGGCTATACGCGGACCCATGCCGCCGAGCTGGACAAGCACGTCATGACGACCAGCCTCGATATCGGCACTGGACGCATCAACGGCTTCTTCACCGGCGGCCGCGCCGATCTCCTTCCGGCGATCGACCTGGCCCTGATGCCGGTAAGCGGGTTAGGTCAGTTCACCCAGGTGAACGCCCCGATCATCGGCACCGACAACTACGACTTCATGCTCGAGGGCGTGGCTAACCTGGTGGCCAACCAGGAATCGGCCAACTACGGCCCCAATTACCACGCCCGCAGCGACGAATTCGGCATGGTGGATCAGCAGCAGCTCCGGCTCAATGGGGCCATCCTCGCTTCGATGACGCTTCGATTTGCCGAAATGCCGGTAACCTGGACCCGCCAGAGTCGCGCCGAGATCGACCGGCTGGTGGCGACCACCGATCTCCGGGCCCAGATGGAGCAGTTCGGGATGTGGGATGACTGGGCCAGCGGCGCGCGCGGCCGGAAGCGTCCCTGACCGGGCTGACCCCGCTGGCCTGGGCGATGCTCGCGCTCCTGCTCGGCCTGGTGCTCAGCGGCATTGATCTGATGCTGGGGATTGCCAGGATTGAGCGCCTGGCGCGGCTCCCCTCCTTCGCCGGGGCGGCGCCGTCCGTCTCGCTCATCGTCGCCGCGAGGAACGAAGAGCGCAACGTCGAGGCGGCGGCACGCACGCTCCTCGCGCAAGTCTATCCGGCGCTGGAGATCATCGCCGTCGACGATCGGTCGGACGATCGCACCGGCGCCATTCTCGACGCCCTCGCCGCAGGAGAGTCGCGGCTCCAGGTGGTGCACATCCGCGAGCTCCCCCCTGGATGGCTGGGAAAAAACCACGCGCTCTCCTTCGGCGCCGCGTCGGGTCACGGCGAGTGGCTCCTCTTTGCCGATGCCGACGTGATGATGGCTCCCGACACGGTGTCGCGCGCCGTGGCCTATGCCGAGCGGCGGGGCGTCGATCATCTGACCATCCTGCCCGATGCGGTGATGCCGGGGCTGCTGCTCAAGGGATTCGTCGGGGTGGGCATCCTCATTTTCGGCGCAGCACTCCGGCCCTGGAAGGCGCGCGATCCGAAGAGCCGGAGCTATGTCGGCGTGGGCGCCTTCAACCTGGTACGGGCCAGCGCCTACGCGAAGGCCGGCGGTCACGAGCCGATCCGGCTGCGCCCCGACGACGACATCAAGCTCGGCAAGATCTTGAAACGCAGCGGGGCCCGGCAGGATGTGCTGTCGGGGCGGGGCATGGTCTCGGTCGAGTGGTATCACACCGTCGGGGAAACCATCGACGGCCTGATGAAGAATTCCTTTTCGGTCGTGCAGTACAATCCCTTGGCGATGATTGCCGGGACGGCGTTCTACCTGGTGCTGGCCCTGGCTGCGCCGGCGGCATGCGTCCTCGGCTCCGGCCCGCTGCGACTCTTCGGCGGCCTGGCGATCGGCGTGCAGCTGCTCGTGCTGCTCTTCGTGGCTCGCGAGGCAGGGCTGCCCAAGCGATCCGTACTCCTTTACCCGCTCTGTTACCTCCTGTTTGCCTGGATTCTCATCCGTGCTCTGGTGCTCAACCTGTCCCAGGGCGGCATCGTATGGCGGGGCACCTTTTACCCGTTGAGCGAGCTGCGGAAAAACCGGGTCTAGGGTCGCGCAATTGTGTGATAGCGTGCCGGGCGCACCGAGGGCACCATTCGGTATGACCAGACTCCCCCTTGCAGCACTCATGGCGCTCGGCGTGTTCTCCGCTCCCCTTACCGCCCAGGGCCCGCCTTCGCCGCCCGATGTCACGGTGGCCCAGGCCGCCCTTCGCGCCGGCGACGCCGATTCCGCTATCCGCACGCTCGAGCGGTTCTTCCAGCGCAGCCCGAACGCCGTGACCGGCCGGCTCCTTCTGGGAAATGCCTATCGGCAGAAGGGCGATCTCCCCAAGGCTCTCGCGACCTTCAACGCAATAACTCTCCCACGACCCTTCCGCCTGCAGGCGATGTACAGCGCGGCCGGCATCGAGGCGGTCCAGGGTCATGATGCCGAGGCGTTCGCCCTGCTCGGAAAGATCAAGGCGTCGGGTGCCATGGACATGGATCTGGCGCGGTCCAACCCGGACTTCAAAGGCCTCCTGACCGACCCGCGTTTCGAATCGCTGATGTTCAAGCCCGACGATTTCAAGAATCCCTTCGTCGAGCCGGTGCGCATCATCCACGAGTGGGATGGTGAGACCAAGGGTGACCAGTTCAGCTGGATTGCCCGCGGCATCGGCGACGTCGATGGGGACAAGGTCATCGACCTCGTGACCTCGGCGCCGACCTACGGCTCCAAGGGCCAGGCGACCGGGAACGGCAAGGTGTATGTCTACTCAGGCAAGAGCGGGAAGCTGCTCTGGTCCCAGACGGGGACGGAGAATGAGAGCCTAGGCACCGGGCTCGAGGGCGCCGGGGATGTCAACCACGATGGCATCGGAGACGTCATCGCGGGGGCGCCCGGATCCAGCCGGGCCTACGTCTATTCGGGCCGGGATGGCAAAGTCCTCCTTACGCTCGCTCCGGATTCCGCCAACGAAGGCTTTGGAGGCAGTGCGGCGAGTGCCGGCGATCAGAATGGCGATGGCTTTACCGATGTACTCGTCGGCGCGCCGTCCGCGAACCAGGGCGCCGGCCGCGTCTATCTTTTCTCCGGAAAAGATGGCTCCCGCCTCCGCATCTTCGAGGGCGAGCACGCGGGAGACGCATTCGGCAGCATCGTGGCCGGTGAGAAGAAGGGCCGTGGCAGCTCCATTCTCGTGGGGGCGCCGGGGGCCGGCAGCGGAAATCATGGACGGGTGTACGTGTACCAGGGATCGGCGCCGAAGTCCAAGTTTACCATCGAGTCAGATTCCACCGGCGTCGCCCTGGGCGCGATGTTCACCTCCGTGCTGGGCGACGTAAACGGCGACAAGATTCCCGATATCTACGCGTCCGATTATCCGAATGCGGCGAAGGGGCCATCGACTGGACGCGTATACGTATACTCGGGCTCCGACGGCACGCCGCTTTACACGCTGACCGGGGAAGGCCCCGGCGATGGGTTCGGGATCGGCTCCGCCGACGTGGGCGACGTTAACAAGGACGGCTACGCCGATCTGCTGGTAGGGGCTTGGCAGTTTTCCGGCAGCGCTCCGTCCGGCGGCAAGGTGTATCTCTACTCCGGCAAGGACGGGAGCCTGCTTCGCGCCATCACCGGACGGGTTCCCGGTGAGACCCTCGGGTTCGATGCGACCGGTGTGGGAGACGTGGACGGGGATGGCATTCCCGATCTCCTGATCACTTCGAGCTGGAGCAACATCAAGGGGTTCAGGTCGGGGCGGATGTACATCATTTCGGGGAAGTAAGCCCCACCTTTGCGCGGATCGCCGCGAGCCTCGGCTCATCCTGGAGCGGGGCAAAAATGGGAGTGTCGAGCGGCTCGCTGGTGAAAAAGGGCTCGTGATGCGCCAGGGCCTTTTCCAGCTGGTCCAGCGCCTTGCCATTTTCCTTGAGGCCCAGGTATGCCTTGGCCAGCGCCGAGTAGGTGTTGGGCCGCAGCGGATTGGCGGTGAGCCGTCCGATCAGCTCCTGGGCGCGCTTCCGATCGCCCAGCGTTGCGTAGGCGTATGCGAGGAGCCCGAGGGCCTGCTCGTTGTCGGGCTCCAGGGCCAGGGCCGCCTCGAGATTCCCCACTGCCTGCAGCGCCTTTCCATTGAACATGAAGACGGCGCCCTGCAGCAGGCGCACCGCCGCGAGTGTCGGATCCAGTCGCACCGCGGTCTTTGCGACCGCATTGGCGGAGTCGGCCTGGCCCAGCAGCGACAGCGTGACCGCATAGAGCGCGGCGTGGATCGGCGACTTCGGATCGAGCGCCGCCGCGGCCTGGAAGGTGCTCGCCGCTTCCCTCCGGTGCCCGGTCATCATCAGGAGCTCGCCCTGCCATTGGACCGCGGCGGCATTCCGCGAATCCAGCTTCACCGCCCGCTCGAGATCGGTACGCGCCGGGCCCCACTCCCAGCGGTGCATGCGCACCACTCCTCTCGAGGCCACCGCGTCTGACGACGACGAGTCGAGCTGCACCGCCAGGTCGGCATTGATCAACGCCAGGTTGAGCGCCGAATCGACCGGCATCGCCCCATACAGCGGCATCAGCACGTAGGCATCGGCCAGGCCCGAGTAGGCGGGCGCCGCCTTCGGATCCAGCGTCACCGCGGCCTTGAAGTGATCCACCGCTTCCCGCAGCATCGCCGTGCCGCGCTGGCCGAAGGCATACTTGCCCTGGAGATACTTGTCGTACGCTTCGGCGACGCTGAATCCACTCTTGGCCTCGCGGGTCGGCGCGCTGGTTCCGCCCCGCTGCTGGAACGCGGCGACGATCGCGTTGGCGATATCCGCTTGCACCTGGAGCAGGTCGGCACTCTCGCGATCGTACGTCTCGGACCAGAGCGCGGCACCGGTTTCGGTATCGACCAGCTGCACCGTCACCCTGATCCGGTTGCCCTGGCGCTGCACCGATCCGTCGAGCAGCGCCGCCACTCCCAGGCTCCGGCCAATGGCCCGTGGTGGTGCGGTACGCTCGGCATATTCCGCGGTAGCGAGGCGCGAGGCGACCCTGAGCGCCGAGTCGCGCCCTAGCGCCGCTGCGATGGCATCGGTGAGTCCCTCGGCGAGGTAGGCGTCGGCCGAGTCGGCGCTTCGGCTCACGAACGGCAGCACCGCAAGGGTGACCGGCGCCACGGCCTTTGACGTTGCGCTCGCGTGCCCGCCACCGCGCAGCAGGCGCACCCCGACCAGCGCCGCAACCACGACGGCCGTCACCGCCACTGCCCCGCGGAGCCAGCCGGGCTTCCGGCTCACGGTCTCCAGGGCGGGAAGGCTGCCACTCCCCACCGGCAGATCTTCCAGCGATGCGAGAATTTCATCCGCCGAGTCGGGGCGGTCATCGGGATTCTTGGCCAGGCACTTCTTGATCAGCGCCGCCAGGGCCGGAGGCACTTCGGGCCGAAGCTGCTGCAGCGGGGGCGGCGGCATGGTGAGCTGCGCGGTGAGCAGTTCGCGCGGGGTCCGTCCTTCGAAGGGAACCTTTCCTGACAGCATCTCGAACGCCATCACGCCGAAGGAATAGAGGTCGGCGCGCTGATCGATCGAGGTATCGCCCGCGGCCTGCTCCGGCGCCATGTAGGCCGGCGTGCCGATGGTGTATCCGGCGCGGGTCAGGGTGCCGTCACTGGTGCTGCTGGCGCGTTCGGCTGCGGACGTGATCGCCTTGGCGACCCCGAAATCGGTCATCACCGCCGCACCGCCGGCCAGTAGCACGTTCCCCGGCTTGATGTCGCGGTGGATGATCCCCTTGGCATGAGCGAAGGCGCACGCGCGGGCGACATCGCGGAGGATCGATACCGCCTCACGCACCGGGAGCGCTCCCCGGTCGTCCAGCAGATTGCGGAGCGACCGGCCCTCGACGAACGGCATGATGTAGTAGGGAATCCCGTCCATTACTCCGGCGGCGAGAATCCCTACGATGTTGGCGTGGGAGAGCGAGGCGGTGAGCCGGATTTCGCGCTGAAACCGGTCCGGTGAGAGGCCGGGGAGGCGGTCTTCGGGGAGGAGCTTGACCACCACCATTCGGCCGAGCGTGCGGTCCTGGGCCATGAAGAGCCGGGACATGCCGCCACCCGGCATCTCCTCGGTCACTTCGTAGCCATCGCCCAATGCTTCCTGGACTCGCTCGCCCAACGGTCTCACCATATGAGAGTGATCATAGTGGGTTAGACCGCCGGGGACGGCAAATCGTTGTGGTTCATGGTCCTAGGCCCGACGGGAAGGCCCCGGACACAGTTTCGGAATCAGCCGCGGGGTCCCAATAGCTCCATCAGGTGTGCCTGACGGCCCCGGCTTACCGGGAGCAAAGATCCATCCGCCATCAGGACGGTGGTGCCCCGGATCGGACGGCGCTGGAAGCCGGTCACGCGGGTGAGGTTCACGATCGCCGAGCGATGAATCCGCACGAAGACTGCGGGGTCGAGCCGCTCCTCCAGCGATGCCAGCGATTCCCGAACCACGTAGCTGGTGCCCCGGGCATTGAGCTCGGCGCAATAATCCCGTGCGCCGATCCAGTCGATGTCGTTCACCTCGACCACCAGCTTCCGGGCACCGATGCTCACGGGAATGCGGGTCAGGTACTTCCCCAAGCCGGGGTCGCGCCTGGACCGGCCCCCGGCATATTCGTCGAGCAGGGCACGAACTCTCCGCGCGAGCTCATCGCTCATCGGACCGGATCGCGCGGCCTTCAGGCTGGCTCGAACCCGGCGCAGCGCCTCCCGCAGCCGACCCTCGTCCACCGGCTTGAGCAGGTAATCGAGGGCCTGCACTTCGAACGCCTTGACCGCGAACTCGTCGTACGCGGTCACGAAGACCACCTGCGGCATCGAGCCGTCGGGGGTCTGCCGCATCACTTCCCGCAGGACAGCGAATCCGTCGAGCCTGGGCATCTGCACGTCGAGAAAGACCAGGTCGGGGCGGAGCGCCACGATCCGCTGGACTGCCTCACGGCCACTCAACGACTCCGCCACGACGGTCAGGTCCGGCTGATCCTGCAAAAGCGCACGCAGCCCCGCGTTGGCCAGTGGCTCGTCGTCCACGAGGAGAACGCGAATGGGGCCCATCTCAGCCCGTCCTGCTCGCGGCGCGCGCCGGAACGCCTGCGATACGCAGGGGAATAGTGATGGTCGCCTCCACCCCTCCGCCCGCGCGATTCCTCACGGTGAGCAACCCCGCGCCTCCGTAGAGATGGGTCAGGCGCGAGTGCACATTGCCGAGCCCGACGCCCGCCGACGCCTCGAGCGTCCAGCCGGCCGGGAGGCCGGGACCATCATCGCGGACCACCAGCTGCAGCGTGTCGGGAGTCGCCGCCGCGGCGATCTCGACCGACCCTGCCCGATCGTGGGATGCCAGTCCATGACGAATGGCGTTCTCGACCAGCGGCTGCAGGATGAGGTTGGGCACCGGAATATCGAGCAGCTCCGCCGGCACCTCGATCTTTACCGTCAGCCGGTGGCTGAAGCGGAGCAGCTCGATCTCGAGGTACCGCTCCACGAACGCGAGCTCCTCCCGCAACGGCACTTCCTGCGACGGCGCAGTCTGGAGCAGGTGACGCAGGATATCCCCCAGCTGGGTCAGGACATTCGCCGCCTTGGCGTTCTCGTTGGTGCGAACCAGCGCCACCGCGGCGTTGAGCGTGTTAAACAGGAAATGGGGGTGGAGC
>JBEPVJ010000011.1:0-14149 GCA_041691095.1 Gemmatimonadales bacterium | reverse complement strand
GGTGTACTACATGGGGGCGACGGGCGGGGGTGTCTGGAAGACCGAGGACGCAGGCATTTCGTGGCGCCCCATCGGCGACGGCCAGTTCAGGATGGGGTCGATCGGCTCGATCGCGGTGGCCCCGGACGACGACAACGTGATCTACGTCGGCACCGGCGAAGCTCCGGTGCGCGGGGTCTCGTCGTCCTACGGCGACGGGATGTACAAGTCCACCGATGCGGGGCGCACCTGGAGCAGAATCGGACTTACCGAATCGCGCAGCATCTCCCGAGTCATCGTCCATCCCCGAAACAACGATGTGGTCTACGCCGCGGTTCAGGGCAGTCGCTGGGGGCGCAGCGCCGAGCGGGGCGTCTACCGGAGCATCGATGGAGGCCGAAGCTGGAAGCTGCTCCTGGCCTCTCCGGATTCGCTGACTGGTCCCAGTGACCTGGCAATGGATCCTTCGAACCCGCGAATCCTGTACGCCGGGATGTGGAGCGCCCAGCGAACGCCTTGGAAAGTGCGAAGCGGGGGACCGACCGGCGGCATCTGGAAAACCGTCGATGGCGGGGAAACCTGGAGTCGGCTCGAAGCCGGATTGCCCAAATTGATGGGCAAGATCGGACTGGCGGTATCGCGCGCCAACCCCGACCGGGTCTGGGCGATCGTGGAAGCCGACGGCGGCGGCCTCTTCCGTTCCGATGACCAGGGTAAGACCTGGGCCCTGGTGGATGGCGAACGAACCGTGCAGGCCCGCGCCTGGTACTATATGCGGGTTACCGCCGATCCCCGGAACGCCGACGTCGTGTACGTCATGAACTCGCCGATTCTCAAATCGATCGACGGGGGGAAGACTTTCGTCGTGCTTCCCGATCCGCACGGAGACAATCACGATCTCTGGATCAACCCCGACAACCCCGCGAATCTCATCAAGGCCGACGATGGCGGCGCGGCGGTTTCCTTCACCGGGGGAACTACCTGGTCTCCCATCACCAATCAGGCCACGGCACAGTTCTATCGGGTCATGACCGACGAGCGATTCCCCTACTGGCTCTACGCAGGCCAGCAGGACAACTCCACGGTATCGATTCCCTCGGCCACCGACGGTGGCGGGGTTCCCAACGAAGCCATGGTGATCGTGGGCGGTGGAGAGAGCGCGCACATCGCCCTCGATCCGGCCGCTCCCCGCTACATCTATGGCACCGGGTACCACGGCCAGCTCGATGAATACGACCTCTCCAACCGCTTCATTCGGGACGTGCGTCCATACCCCACGGTCGGGCTGGCCGAGCCCTCCGACAAGATGAAATACCGGTTCAACTGGAGCACTCCGATCATCACGTCCCCGCACGACCGGCAGACGCTCTTCTACGGGGGAAACGTGCTCTTTCGCTCGGCCGATCGAGGCCAGAGCTGGACCGTGATCAGCCCCGATCTGACCCGGAACGACAAGAGTAGGCAGGGATTTGGCGGCGAGCCGATCACCAACGAAGGCGCCGGCGGTGAGGTGTACAACACTATTTACTACATCACCGAATCGCCTTCCGAGAAAGGCGTGCTCTGGGTGGGCACCGACGATGGTCTGGTACAGTTGACCCGGGATGGCGGAGCCACCTGGGCCAACGTGACCCCTCGAGACCTCCCGGAGTCTCTGATCAACATGATCGAGGTGTCACCACACGACCGTGCCACCGCATACGTCGCGGTGGACCGGCACAAGTGGAACGACAACACGCCGATGGTCTACAAGACGACGGACTACGGAAAGAGCTGGGTGAAGATTGTCGCCGGTCTGCGCGATGGCGAACCCGTCCGGGTCGTGCGCGAGGATCCCTCTCGCCGTGACCTTCTCTATGCGGGGACCGAGACCGGGGTCTATCTCTCCTTTGACGGTGGGGCGCACTGGCAGCCATTCCAGCGGAACCTGCCGGCGGTTCCGGTGACCGATATCAAGATCACCGGCAGCGATGTGGTGATTTCGACCGAAGGGCGGGCCTTCTGGATCATGGACGACGTGTCAGCACTGCGCGAAACGTCGGATACGGTCGCTCGTGCGCCTCTCCTGCTGGTCCCGCCCCGCGCGGCCTACCGAACCAGCCTTGGCGGCGGCGGCGTCCAGCTCGGTCAGGGCACCAATCCTCCCAATGGGGCGATCATCCAGTATTACATGGCCAAAGCGGCCGACAGCACCGCCGCGCTCACCCTGGACATTCTCGACCAGCGCGACGCCGTGATCCGTCACTTCACCAGCGCAACGCCCACAAAGGACGCTCCCGAGTCGGCGCTCCGCTCGCCCAGACTGCCCGCCTCGGCAGGACTCAACCGCTTTATCTGGGACCTGCGCCGGGAAGGAGTCGCGGGGGTGCCCGGCACCCTGAGCGGCCAGAGCGCGGGTTACCGACTCGTCCCCGGCAGTTACCGGGTCCGCCTTGCACTCGGCAATATGTCCAGCATCCGCCCGCTGGTGGTGCTGGCCGATCCCCGGGAAGTCACCAGCGCTGAAGCGTTCCGGGACCAGGAGGAGGTGCTGGACCGGGTCTCGGCACGACTCGACGAGGTTCAGGGTGCGGCGCGCCACCTCCGGGATGCACGGGAGCAGCTTCAGGGCGTCATGGCCCGGACCCGTTCACATCCCGCGGCGGATACCATTGGCAAAGCGGGGCGGTCACTGGTCGGGAAAATCGATTCGCTCGAAGGACTGCTGGTCAACGTGAAGGACAAGACCTTCCAGGACGTGGTGAACTACCCTCCCGGCATCAACGCCCAGTTCCTGGCGCTGATCCAGTCGATCGATGCGAGTGACGCCGCCGTGACCGGCGGAGTGCGGACCCGGTTTGCCGATCTCGAAACCGAATGGGCCGGCCTGCGGCTGCGGGTGGAAGCGGTACTCGGCTCCCAGCTCGAGCGATTCAACGCGCTTATGAAGGAAAAGGGTGTGCCCGCGGTGACGCCGGGTACCAGTAACGTCAACCTCATACCCTGACGATCACGATCCGAAGGGGTTTTCGAGCGAAGGCGACGTGGGGGTGAACAGCTCGGCCCCATCTTCGGTGATGTGCATGTCGTCCTCCAGCCGGATCCCGAACTCGCCGGGGATGTAGATCCCCGGCTCGTCGCTGAACGTCATGCCAGCCTTCATCGGCAGCGTGTTACCGCGCACCAGGTACGGCCACTCGTGGCCGTCCATCCCCATGCCGTGGCCGACCCGGTGGCCGAAATATTTGTAGTCCGGACCGAACCCGCCGTCGACGATGACCTTGCGGGCCGCGGCGTCCACCGACTGGCACTCAACGCCTGGCCGGGCGGCGGCCAGCGCCGCCTTCTGCGCCCGCTGCTCGATCTCGAAGACCTGCTTCATTCGGGAGGTCGCCTTGCCCAATACGAAAGTACGGCTGAGATCACTGCTGTAGCCCTCCACTTGGCAGCCGCCATCGATCAGGAGGATCGTGCCCGGGCGAATCACCTGTGGAGTAGTCGAGCCATGCGGCAGAGCGGAGAATTTTCCGACCTGGACGCCGGCTCCCCCCTCGAATCCCAGCCGATTGTGCGCCAGCGCGACCAGGTCGGCGAATTCATTCTGGGTCATACCGTCCCGCAATGCGCGGTACGCGGCCTCGTAGGCCTTGTAGGTCACCTGCGATGCCAGCCGCATCAGGGCAATCTCGTGCGCGTCCTTGATCATCCGGCACCCGGCGGTGACCGGGGTGCCGCTCACCATCTCCATCGCGGGGAGCGCCGCGCCGGCCCCGGCGATGAACACCTGGCGCACCGTCTCCTCGATGCCGAGCCGCCCAGTGGAAATACTCCGCTCCCTGAGCCCTTCGGCGATGCGTTGATATGGGCTCTCGTGTTCTTCCCAGATCATCACGTCGGCGGTGCCCTTGAGTGGCCCGGCCTCGATCTGTTCCAGCGCCCGGTCGCGCTCGAACGCGGGGCAGACCACGAAGGCTCGGCCCTGCTGCGGCAGCACCAGAGCCAGCAGCCGTTCCGACAGACCCCAGCTGATGTTTGTGAAATATTTGAGCGAGGTACCGCCGGTCAGAAAGAGCGCCGCGATCTTTTCGGTGCCCATAAGCGATCGGGCCCGCTCCAAGCGCTCCTGCCGCTCCACCACGCCGATCGGCCGCGCCTGGCTCCGCATTGAAGCGAGGGCTTTGATCGACGGGGGCATCGGCCTGGTCTGATCGAGAACCGGGGCCGGATCGGCGGTGGCGGACTTCGCCACCAGGCTTCCGGCGACGGCGGCGGAAGAACGCTCGAAGAATTCGCGGCGGGTAGGCATCACTTATTATACATCCCGATGCCACTCCGCCGCGTCTGTGTTTTCAGCGATCCCGACCCCGAGGCCGGCCCCGAGCACCGGGAGCTCGCCGCGTCGGTCGGGGCATTACTGGCCGCCAACGGGATTACCCTGGTCTACGCTGGCCCCCCTCAAGGCGCCGGGGTCTCGCTGGTCGATGCCATCCATGCCGCCGGTGCCGGTGCGGTGGCGGTGATGACGGCGTCCAGTGCCATCGAATCCGAGATTCCCTCCGGACTCACCCAGCGCAAAGTCGTCGCCAATATCGAAGACCGGAACGCCACGATGGCGGACCTCGCGGATGGCTTCCTGGCGTTGCCCGGCGCCTTCGAATCTCTCGAGGAGCTTTTCGCGATCTGGACCTGGGGCGGGTTCCATGAAAAGCCCTGCGGACTGCTCAATCGCGCGGACTTCTATACCGGGCTGCTTCATACCCAGAATGATGCGATGCTGGACCGCTACGTCCGGGAAAGGCAGCGCGGCATGCTGATCGTCGACCGGGATCCCGAAGTGCTGCTGCGGGCCTTGGCGGACTTCCGTCCCCCCGAAACCCGTCGCGGGAATCCCGAATGATCGCTCTGCTGATGTCACTCTCGTTGCTGCAGCCCCCCGCGGAGGCCTATCGGGCGCTTTTCGTCCGGGCCGCGCCCGGCCGCCTCATGGAGCTGGTCGACCTTCTGAAGGCCCGTCGCGACTCGGCGGCGTCCGGCGCGCGGCCGGTGCTGCTTCGGCATGCGCAGGGGGATCAGTGGGACGTGGTGGTGCTCCAGCCGGTTGGTAGCTTGAAGGGATATTTTTCGGCCGATCACACCGCCCCCGATCCACTATGGGACCGCCTGGTGGCGTGGCAGGAGGAACTGTTCGTTGCCGGACCGCCAGCCGGAGATTTTCGGTCCGCCGCAGAAAAAGCCGGCTACTTCCATCTGGAAATCTTCGTGGCGCTGCCGGGAGAACGGGATTCGCTCCGGGCCGAGCGGGAGATGGAGAACAGCTTTCTCAAATCGGTGGGGAAGCCGGGCAACTTCGTCTTTACCCGGTTGTCGGGTGCCTCGTGGGATCTCTTCACCGTCGGCTTTTATCGCGACCTTCAGCACTATGCCGAGCCGACCGGCCGGACCCCTGAGCAGGAAGAAGCCGCCGCGCGCGCGGCGGGCTTCGTGTCGCGTGAGGCGATCGGTCCCTATCTGCGGCGGTTCATCAACGGCCACCATGACACCATCGGGCCGGTCGTGCGGTGAGCACCTTCGAAATCGTCGCCGCGGCGTTCGGGATCGTTTCGGTCTTCCTGAGCACGCGTCAGAATATCTGGAGCTGGCCGACCTCGCTCGTCAACGTCTCGATGTATGCCATCTACTTCTTCGATCAGAAGCTCTACGCGCTGATGGCCCTCCAGGCGTTCTTCGGCGTCATCAGTCTGTATGGCTGGTACGAGTGGCTGTTCGGAGGGCAGTCCAAGACCGAGCTCAGGGTGACCCGGATCCCCGCCCGGCAGGCGGCCGGGCTGGGCGTAGGTGGCGTGATTTCCATGCTGGGAATCTGGCTCTTGCTCAGCCACCACACCGCCGATCCCTCGCCCGGAATGGACGCGGGCTTCTTTGCCGCGAGCCTGGTCGGGCAGTACATGATGGCGCGCAAGTACGTCGAATGCTGGCCGCTCTGGATCCTGATCAACTGCGTGTCGGTGCCGTTCTTTTTTTTCCAGCACTCCTACCCGACGATGGTCCAGTACGCGGTTTTCCTCGGTCTCGCGATCATGGGGTGGAGGCAGTGGAAGGGCGCTCTCGCAGGGGGGCACAGCACGGCGGCGAATTCCTGATTCGTCAGCCCTGCTCCGTCCTGGCCCGGGACCAGAACAAGTACACCGGAATTCCCGCTGCCAGCAGCAGGGCCCCCCGAAGCGCGTTGACGGGATTGGACCGCATCGAGCCTCCCACCACATAGAGCGCCGCCAGCACGAACACGATGAGTGTGCCGGGATACCCAGGCAGCCGGAAGCCCGCTCCCGTGCCGCCCGACGGGTCCCGCCGCCGGTACACCACCAGCGTCGCCGCCGTCAGGCCGAAGAAGATCCAGTCGGCGAAGGTCACGTAGTCGAGCAGCTGTCCGTAGGTGCGCGTGGCCAGCAACAGGCAGGCCCAGACGCCCTGGGCGATGATGGCGGCGACCGGTGTGCGGAACTTCGGATGCAGTTTCGCGAACGAAGCGAAGAAGAGTCCATCGGCCGCCATCGCCTGATACACCCGCGGCGACACCATGATCACCAGGTCGAGGAATCCAAAGGTCGAGGCCAGGATCCCCACGCTGATCACGGTCCGTCCCGCGGGGCCGAGGACCGCGCTCATGGTGTCGGCGGCGGGCGCCGAGCTGGCCGCGAGCCCGGCGACACCGAGGGCCTTCAGGTAGGCGATGTTGGCCAGGATGTAGACCGTCACCACACCCGCTACACCGAGGACCAGGGCCCGCGGAAGGTTACGCTCTGGCTGGACCAGCTCTTCCGCGATGAAGTTGGTCTGCTGCCAGCCGCCGTAGGCAAAGAGCACGGGGACGAATGCGGTGGCGAGGGCGAGAAAAACGGCGGGGATGCCGACGGGCCTGGAGGCTGGCAAGGACGCAGACACGGCCGGGGCCGCATGAGGGGTCAGAACCAGGCCCGCCACGATCAGGATCGCCAGCGCGGCGAGCTTCAGCACCGTGAAAATATTCTGGGTCCACGCCGCAGGACGCACGCCCACGTAGTTGAGCGCGGTCAGGACGATGATCGCACCGGCGGCGACGTAGGGCAGGGCGCGCGGCGGCAGCCCAAATACCGCGCCGGCATAGCTCGCGAAGGTGAACGCCACCGCCGCGATCGCGCCGGTCGCCATGATCAACAGCAGCGCCCAGGCGTAGAGGAACGCCGGCAGGGGTCCGAATGCGTCGCGCAGGTAGGCGTATCCGCCACCCACCCTCGGCACCCGCGCCGCGAGCTCCCCGAAGATGAACGCGCCGAGCAGTGCGACCACGCCGCCGAGAATCCACGCCAGCAATGTGAGCGGCGCGGTTCCCACCCGCGCCGCCACCACCGAAGGGTTCATGAAAATGCCGGAGCCGATGATGCCCCCGATCACCGCCATGGTACCGCTGAAAAGACCCAGGCCTCGAGCGTAGGTGACGGTCGGTGGTGTCGGTGGCATCGGGCTCATCGGCCTAAGCTAACGCGCCACGCGCTCCTGGGTTAGAATAGAACTGTATGTTACGGTTGACGTGGCTTCTTCTGGCCCTCGGTGCTGCCGCTTGCACCGAACCTGAAATTCCCGAGGTAGTGACCGGGGAATGGGGTGGCCCTCACCTGGGGCTTGTGGTGACCGCAGACGGCGCCGACCTCGAATACGATTGCGCCTCCGGCAGTATCACGGGCGCGATCCGCCCCGACGGAAGCGGGCGATTCTCGGTTCCAGGAAGACATTATCCGGGGCAGGGCGGGCCCATTGGCGGCGGCGTGCGCGAGGTCCACACGGCTCGCTACGAGGGCGCGGTCCGCGGGACCAAGATGACCATCACCGTTACGCTTACCGATATCAACGAAGTCCTTGGCACCTTCACCCTGGTTCAGGGCGCCTCTCCGCACGTCCTCAAGTGCCTCTGAGCGTCGCGGGCGCATGAGCTCGATACTCGGCTCCCCGACCGTTCGCGCACTCGCCCTGTTGATGCTGTCCTCCAACCCAGCGGTCGGACAGACCGCTCCTACGGTGCACCGGCTTCCCGTCACGCCGGCCACGGTGGCCTACGGTTACTACTGGGCCCAGGCCAAGCCGGTACTTCGCATCGCGTCGGGTGATATCGTCGACGTCGAGACGCTCCTCACCAACGTGCCCGACCGCCTGGTTGCCGCGGGCATCGCGCCGGAAGCGGTGGAGGCGTCGTTGCGGGCGGTTGTCACTCAGGTGACGGACAAGGGTCCGGGCGGCCATATCCTCACCGGCCCCATCTACATTGAGGGCGCCGAGCCGGGCGATGTGCTCGAGGTGCGAATTCTGCATATCGGCCTGGCGATTCCCTACGGATACAACGGCTGCAGCGGCTTCATGCGGGACGCCTGCGGCGACCCGCGCACCCGCATCATCCCGCTCGACACGGTGCGCATGACCGGAGAGCTGGCCGGCGGCATCATGGTGCCGCTCAAGCCGTTCTTCGGCAGCATGGGGGTGGCGCCCGCGCCCGATTCGGGACGGATGAGCAGCAATCCGCCCGGTACCCATGCCGGCAATCTGGACAACCGGGAGCTCGTGGCAGGCACCACGCTGTTCATTCCGATTCACGCGTCCGGCGCGCTTTTCGAAATAGGGGACGGGCATGCTGCTCAGGGCGACGGAGAGGTCGACCAGACCGCGATCGAAACGTCGTTGCGCGGCCGCCTCCAGTTCATCGTGCGGAAGGGTCACCCGCTTTCATGGCCGCGCGCCGAGACGCCGACCCATGTGATTACGATGGGCACCGACACCAGCCTGACGGTGGCGACGCGCATCGCGCTCCGCAACATGATCGACTACCTGATGGAGGCCCGCGCACTGCCGCAGGTGGAGGCGTACCGGCTGGCCAGCATTGCGGGCGATCTTCGGATCACCCAGCTGGTGGACGGGCGGGTCGGAGTCCACATGATGATCCCGAAGGCGCTGGTGGGCACCGGGGCGATGTCCCCGGAAACGCCGCGGCCGTCGCCGGGGCAATTTCGGGTGGAAATCGCCACGAGCCGGGGAAGAATCGAAGTCGAGGTGCGCCGGGAATGGGCACCCCACGGCGCGGATCGGTTCTACGAGTTGGTGAAATCGGGCTACTTCGACGATTCGCGGTTCTTCCGGGTGCGGGCGGGGGACATCGCGCAATTCGGAATTCCCGGGGTCGGGACCGACAATGCACAGGATGGATCGACCGCCTGGGGTGGGTGGCGCTACCGGGCCATTGCGGATGACTCGGTCCGCCTGAAGAACGAGCGCGGCAGCGTCGTTTTCGCCATGACTGGACCTAACACGCGGACCACCCAGCTCTTCGTCAATCTCAAGGATGATCTTCCCCTCGACGGCCAGGGCTTCGCACCGCTGGGACGGGTGGTCACGGGGATGGAGGTGCTGGACCGGCTCTATGCCGGCTATGGAGACAGCGCCGGCGGGGGGATGCGAGGACGCAGGCAGGATCCGATGTTCCAGGGCGGCAACGGATACCTCGATGAGTCGTTTCCCAGGCTCGACAAGCTGATCCGGGCCCGGATCGTGAGCGAGACTCCATGAGCAACGGTGGGCGGATTCGCGGGGCCGCGCTGGGCTTTGCGCTGGCCCTTCATGGGGCGACCGCGCCAGGCCAGGCACCGGCCAACTATCCGGCGCCGGCCGAAGGCGATTTCACGATTCGGAACTTCGCCTTTGCCAGCGGCGAAGTTCTCCCCGAGCTCCGTCAGCACTACACCACGCTCGGCACCCCGGCGAAAGATGCCGCGGGTATGGTCACCAACGCGGTGCTGATCGGCCATGGTACCGGAGGGACCGGGCGGGCATTTCTCTCTCCGAGTTTCGCCGGAAAGCTGTTCGGCCCCGGGCAGCTCCTCGATGCCACGAAATATTTTGTCGTGCTTCCCGACGGGATCGGACACGGCAAGTCGAGCAAGCCCTCCGACGGAATGCGGATGCAGTTTCCCAAATACACGTACGACGACATGGTGAAGGCAGAGTACCAGCTGCTGACCGAGCATCTCGGCGTGAACCACCTTCGCCTGGTGATGGGCACGTCGATGGGCGCGATGCATACCTGGATCTGGGGCTACACCTATCCCGATTTCATGGACGCCCTCATGCCGCTGGCCAGTAACCCGGTGGAAATCGCCGGTCGGAACCGCATGATGCGCCGGATGATCATCGAGGCGATCGAGGGCGACCCCGAGTGGAAGCAGGGTGAGTACAGCGCCGAGCCCAGAGGGCTGGTGGACGCGGTCCACGTGCTGCTCCTGATGACCAGCGTGCCGCGGCAATGGCAGAAGGACTATCCGACTCGTGGCGCCGCCGACTCGGAGCTCGATCTACGCACGGCGCGCACGGTGGCCCTGCAAGACGCCAATGACATGATCTACCAGTTTGAAGCGTCCCGGGATTACAATCCGGCTCCCCATCTGGACCGGATAGTGGCGCCGCTCTACGCGGTCAATTCCGCCGACGATCAGGTCAATCCGCCCGAGCTCGGCATGATGGAGCGGGAGATTGCCAGGGTCGCGCGGGGGAAGTACATCCTCATCCCGATCAGTGATCAGACTCGCGGGCACGGCACCCACTCGCTGCCGGCGATCTGGGGGAAGTATCTCGAAGAGCTGTTGCAGATATCGCGACGCTAGGGCAGTAAGGCGGTACTCATCCCGGGAGTTCCAATCGTGTTCCTGCGCAATCCCAAGGCCCAGACCCAGTACGATGTGATCGTGGTCGGCTCCGGCGCCGGAGGCGGCATGGCCGCCTACCAGCTCGCGGTGGCCGGGCTCAAGGTGCTGGTGCTCGAAGCCGGTCGGAGCTACGACCCGGTGCGCGAGACGCCGATGTTCAAGCTCCCGAGGGAAGCCCCGCTGCGGGGTGGCGGCACCCGGGACAAGCCGTTCGGCTTTTACGACGCGACCGTAGATGGCGGCTGGGACGTGCCCGGCGAGCCGTACACCACCGCGCCGGGCAGCGATTTCCGCTGGTGGCGGGCGCGGATGCTGGGCGGCCGTACCAACCACTGGGGCCGCATTTCGCTCCGAATGGGCCCCTACGATTTCAAGCCGAAGACCCGCGACGGCCTCGGCGCCGACTGGCCGATCACCTACCAGGACATGGCGCCGTACTACGACAAGGCCGAGATGCTGGTGGGAGTCTTCGGAGGTCCCGAAGATCTCGAGAACACTCCCGGCTCCTCACCCGGTGTGCTCCTCCCGCCGCCGGCGCCGCGCGCGCCCGAGTTGCTGACCCGCAAGGCCTGCACCCCGCTTGGCATTCCGGTGATTCCGTCGCACCTGGCCATCCTGACTACCCGCCAGAACGCCGATACTCTTCCGCAGAAGATTCATCCCGGCAACCGGCTGGCGCAGCGGGTGCTCCGGCAGTCCATGCTCTCCCGCCAGGCCTGCTTCTGGGCCACCCCCTGCGGAAACGGCTGCTCGATCAAAGCCAATTTTCAGTCCACCACCGTGCTGATCCCGCCGGCATTGGCCACCGGCAACTGCGATATCGTTCCCGATGCCATGGTGCGCGAGGTGACAGTGGACAAGAACGGGAGAGCCACCGGCGTGAGCTACGTGGATAAGCTGACCCGAACCGACCGGCACGCCAGTGCCCGCGTGGTGGTGCTCGCGGCCAGCGCCTGCGAGACCGCCAGGATCCTGCTCAATTCGAAGAGCGGCACCTTTCCCAACGGTCTCTCCAACGCGAGCGGGTTAGTCGGGAAGTACCTGATGGATACGGTGGGGGCCGGCATCTCGGGTCAGATTCCGGCGCTGGAGAACTGTCCACCGCACAATCAGGATGGTGCCTCGGGCGAGCACCTCTACATGCCGTGGTGGCTCTACAAGGAGCAGCTCGCCGGCGGGCTGGGATTTGCCCGCGGCTATCACATCGAGTTCGGTGGCGGCCGCGACCTCCCCGGACCCGGCATCTTCGGAGGCCTCGAGACCTATACCGGCGGTGCCTACGGCAAGCGCTTCAAGGAGGAGGCCCGCCGCTACTACGGCTCCTTCATGTATTTCGATGGCCGGGGTGAGATGATCCCCAACGAGGACTGTTACTGCGAGCTCGATCCCAACGTGGTGGACCAGTGGGGCATTCCGGTGCTCCGGTTCCATTGGAAGTTCTCCGATCACGAAACTCGCCAGGCGGCCCACATGGTCAAGACCTTCGCCGGTATCATCGAGGCGATGGGCGGGAAGGTCGAAGGCATGGTGGAGACGGATGGCTCGAAGGTGATCGCCAAGGGAGGCCAGATCATCCACGAAGTGGGCACCTGTCGCATGGGCACCGATCCCTCGACTTCGGTGCTCAACGAATGGTGCCAGTCGTGGGAAGTGAAGAATCTGTTCGTGACCGATGGGGCGCCCTTCGTGTCCAATGCCGACAAGAATCCGACCCTGTCGATCCTGGCACTCGCGTGGCGCACTTCCGATCGATTGGTGGACGAGCTGAAGAAAGGCAACCTATGAGCGAGGATCACGCGTCTGATCCGTCGGCCACAGAACGAACGGATGTGAACGGCGGGAGTGACCCAGGTGCTGTTGACGGTCCCGGCATGGGTCGGAGAGATGCCGTGAAAGCCATCGCCGTTGCGACGGGCCTGCCGATCCTGGCGAACACGCTCGCGGCCCAGGCGCCCCAGGTCCCCGGCACTCCCAATCACCAGGCCACCCACGCTCCGGTACTCGGTGGCCCGCGGGGAACCCTCAGCGACCCCGACCTGCTGCATCCCAAGGCGCCCTGGCCCCGGAAGCTCTCGGCCCACGAGCTCGCCACGCTGGCGGTCCTCTGCGATACCATCATTCCCGCCGACGCCAGGAGCCCGGCGGCTTCAACCGTCGGGGTGCCTGCCTATATCAACGAATACGTGAGCGCCCCCTACGAGGGCCAAATGCGGGACCTGGTCCGGGTGCGCGGCGGGCTGGCCTGGCTCAATACCGAGAGCAATGCGCGGTTCGGGAAGGGATTCACCGGATTGACCGCCGCGGAGCGGAACCTGGTCTGCGACGATATCTGCTACCTGCCGAGGGCCCGGCCGGAGCACCAGGCCCACGCCCGCTTCTTCGACCTGGTGCGCGACCTCACCGCCACCGGTTTCTATACCACCGATGCCGGCATGCGGGACATCCAGTACATCGGCAACGTCGCACTGCCGAGGTTCGACGGCCCGCCGCCGGAGGTGCTCAGGTACCTGGGACTAGCCTAACCCGCGATACCACGTCCCGGATCCGCTGTTCGCTGGTTTCACTGCGATGGTACTCGTCGGGCTGGTAGGCTTTGCCCATGAACACGCCGGTACGGCGGAATGCCATGCCGCTCTCCTCGATCATGCTGCCGCGCAGGTGGATTTCGGTCACCCCGGTCTCCCGGACGATCTGCGCCGCGTTGCCCTCGCCGATCCCGCCGCCAGCCAGCACCGTCACCCGTCCCCGGAACCGCTCCACCAGGCTCCGGATGACCGGAATACCCTGCAGCGCAGTGTTTGCCTGTCCCGATGTCAGCACCCGCTCGATCCCCAGCCGGCTCAGTGCCTCCATCGATTCGATCGGGTCCGCCGCCAGGTCGAAGGCCCGATGAAACGTCACCGCCATGGGCCGCGCGGCGCGTACCAGCGCGCCGGTAACCCTCTCGTCGATGGTCCCCTCCGAGTTCAGCGCGCCGATCACCACTCCAGCCACGCCGAGCCGTTTCGCTTCGGCGATGTCCGCCAGCATGACCGCGACCTCATCGGTGGCATAGCGGAAGTCTCCGCCCCGGGGCCGTATCAGCACATGGATCGGAACCGGGATTTCCTGCCGGACCACCGCCATCACTCCCGGGCTGGGAGTGGTGCCGCCTTCGACCAGATTCGCGCAGAGCTCCAGCCGTCGTGCTCCGCCCGCCACCGCCCGGCGCGCCGAAAGCGGTGTGTCAACGCACGCTTCCACCAGGATCGAGGCCGGGGTTTCCATGAGGCGGCAAGCTACGGACAGCGGGGCTGCGCCGCCACTCGCGGGGCGTTAGCTTCGCAGGCCAGTGCCCTGCGAGAGGAACCGGTGCGCGCGCTGCATCAGGTGATCGTCCGGACCGCCGAGGTGAGGAACGGGACGCCGGTGTTCGCCGGCACCCGAATTCCGGTGCGAGTGCTGCTGGAACATCTCGAGCGGGGCCGGGG
>JBEPVJ010000010.1:0-15165 GCA_041691095.1 Gemmatimonadales bacterium | reverse complement strand
GCCCAGGAATACACACAGGACACGTTTGTAAGAGCGTTCGATCGCCTGGATCAGAACCGCGGTGAATCGGCGTTCTCCACCTGGCTGCACTCGGTGGCTATGTCCTCGGTCCTTACCGGGATTCGGCGGCGCAAGCGGTTTTGGTCTCGAGAAAGAGAGCTGGATGAAGCGTCCGGTTTGGCCGTGCCGCAGGAGGGCTCTGATCCCTACTTGCGCGACCGTCTTACCGCGGAGTTGGAACGCTTGCCAGAACGGCTCAGAGTCCCGGTAGTGTTACATGATGTTGAAGGATTCACGCATCGCGAGATCGGTGAGATGCTCAACATTCCACAGGGCACCAGCAAAGCTCGGCTCTTCGAGGCACGAGCACGACTGCGCGAGGCGCTGGCTGGCATTGCGTCCGAGCACCGAGGAGAATGCGATGATGGATGACGGGGAGCTCGAGCAGCGGTTGGCGGCGCTGCGCGACAACTGGCGGGTGTCCGGAGAGCCCCCGCTCGATCGGATGTGGGAACGAGTGGAGGCCGAAGCGTTTGCGCCGGCGTCTCGCCGTCCAGGCAACCCGAGGCTTCACGTCTGGCTTCCGCTGGCTGCAATGCTCGTCCTGGGTTTCGGCATAGGCCAGCTCGCTCCGCGGCTCGCCCGAACGCGGTCGGCCCCTCCGGTCAACACGGCAGCCAGTCCGTCGAACCTCACTCCAGCGCGCAATATTTCCGCGCAGGAGGTTCCATTCGTGGGAGTTGCGACCGATTACCTGGAACGAGTCACCGCACTGTTGGTGACATTGGCTGCCCAATCGCGCGATGGAAAGTCTGTGGAATATTCGGCGATACAGGCCAGAGACCTGCTGGCCACCACCCGACTGCTCATGGACGCCCCGCAGCCACTCGATCCGCATTTGCACGGGCTGCTCGAGGATCTTGAGCTGGTGCTCGCTCAGATCGCCCGGTTGCCGGCCAAGCCGGACGCGCCCGACGTCTACCTCATAGATCAGGCCCTCGATCAGCGGGATGTCCTCCCGCGCCTCCGCGTGTTCCTCGCGGAGAACCCGACCTCGCAGCCGTAACCGGCGGAGCTCACGCCATGCGCATCATCGCCCCCTTTGTCATCGCGGTCGCGTCGGTTGCCTCCGCCCAGACTCCGCCCGCACCGCGCCCAGCGCCCCGACCATCGGGTAGCCAAGCGCCACGGGCACTCCCACGGTTTGGGACCCTCACCCCAGACGACTTGGCGCCGTTACCGTCGGAATCATGGCGTGTCTTCGGCCAGGACTTCGGTCGTTTCGGGGAACTGATGCCCCTGCCCTCCCTTGATTTTTTGCTCGATCTGGCGCCTCTCGATCAGCCGTGGATTGTGAACGCCGATCGCATCAAAGAATTGGATCGCCTGTCGCTCTACGACCTTCCAGATCTTCACATGGACTTGCGGGAGCTCGAAACCCTGCGGGCCCCATCGGGATTCATGGTCAGCGGAACACCCTGGCCGTCATGGGGCGACGAGGACCGGTCTCATGGGCAGCTGACCAGGATGCGCCCCGAGCAGGGAACCCCCGAAGATTCGATGTACCGTGCGGCACGGGAAGCCTTGAATCGTGGCGAGTACAGTCGAGCCTCCACCATGTTCCGAACCCTGGAGCAAAAGTTCCCCCGCTCCCGCGTCGCACCAGCGGTCTTGTATTGGCAGGCGTTCGCTCTCTATCGCGCCGGGTCGACCGACGAGCTCAAGCGAGCGCTGGAAGTCCTCAAGGCACAGCAGGAGCGGTATCCAGATGCCGCGGCGGATGTCGAAGCCGCAACACTCCGGACGCGGCTGCAGGCGGCGCTTGCAGCGCGCCGCGATCCCGGGGCGGCCGAAGCACTACGCCTGGCAACTGCCGGCGGCCCGACCTGCGACAAAGAGGATGTCGAAGTGCGCGCCGAGGCCTTGAATGCACTGGCGCAGATCAACCCCCCGGAGGCGCGCCCCACTCTCAAAAAGGTGCTGACGCGCCGGGATGAATGCTCGGTTCGACTGCGCCGCAGTGCGGTGTACATCCTGGGCCGGATCGGAACAGACGAATCCACCGCGGATCTCACCGAGGTCGCCAAGACCGACCCCGATCCCAGCGTTCGCAACGACGCGATTCTCCTGATCGGCCGGTCGCCCGGCACCGCGACCATCAAAACACTCGAACAGCTTTTTGCCGAAAGCACCGACGATCGTACCAAGCAGGCCGTGCTCTCCGCCCTGCGGACACGAGGCGGGCCCGAAGCGCGGCGAGTTCTCCGTGGCATCATCGAGCGGAGTGACGCCCCGGAGAACATGCGTACCGAAGCAATCTCCCAGCTGGCCGGTAGCTCATTCGACACGCGGAGAGCCCTGCTGGAAGCCGCCGGACAGAACGGAGCCAGCGCGCGCCGGGGCGACGGCGGAGCGGACGACGAAGACGCAGCGTACTTGCGCGGCCTGTACGCCAAGGCCGATTCGCCCACGGTGAAGGCGGCCATCATCGCAGCCGTGGCTCGTATCGGCGGAACGACAAACGATCAGTGGGTTCTCGGCGTGGCGAAGAATCGCGACGAAGACATGCGGCTCAGACGGGAAGCCCTGTCCAGATTGCGCAGCACTTCATTGTCCGTCGATGATCTGGGCAAGCTGTTCGATTCGCTTTCGGAGCGGGAGCTCCGCAGCGCAGTGGTGTACCAGCTCGCCGCGCGCGAGGATGACGCCGCGGTGGACAAGCTCATCGAGATTGCAAAGTCCGGCACGGATCCACAAACACGGCGGGAAGCGATCTCCGCGTTGGCACGCAAGAAGGATCCCCGCACGACCAAGCTGCTCCTCGACCTGGTGGAACGGCCATGAAGCCAATGCCGCAGGCCTTGGGCAGGGCATTCGCGGGGAGCCTGCTCGCCGTAGGGACGCTCAGCGCGCAGGGCGGGCTGCGAAGCCGTATCGAAGGCAACGGAGACGCCCGGGTGCAGTTCAGTTTTGCGGCGCGATCGGACGTCTGTGGGGCCGGTGCATCTATTCAGATCGGAAGCTCCACGTACATCGCGAATGGCTCAGGCCGCCTCTTCGACGGAGACGGCCGGCCGCTTTGCCGGCGCGGTCCAGTCGTGGTGCGAGTAACCCGATCGGCCGGAATCGTGGTAGGACTCGACGTACAGATCGCTCCGGAATCCAGCACGGACGGAATTGCCGACCTGGGCACAGTGTCTGCGGTGACCGCGGCAGAATATCTTCTCGACTTCGCCGCCCGAGCGGAGGGACGCCCGGCGCGGGAAGCTATCCTGCCTGCGGTGCTGGCCGACAGTGCTACGATTTGGCCTGGGCTCATCGCACTAGCCAAGAATCGCGCGCTCGCGCGGGCGGTGCGGCAGAGCGCCATGAACTGGCTCGGACGGGAGCTCGATCGCTCCAGCGGCGATGACGCCCGCCGGGCTTCCGCTGCTTTGGTGACACTCGCCACGGATCAAGAGGAGATGCTGCCGGTACGCCAACAGGCGGTGTCGGTCCTGGCCCGCTCGGAGCGGGCCGACCTCACGGCTCTCACCAGCATGGCCAACGGCAATGATACCTGGCTGCGCCAGAATGCCATCGAAGCACTGGCCAACTCCGGCGACCCGAGGGCACGCGATTACCTGCGTTCGGCACTTCAGGATCCTGCCCTGCCCGACCCACTTCGCACCACGGTCATCAGAGGACTCGGTCGCGAGTACGCCACGAGCCGCGACGTCGATCTGCTGCGTGCGCGATACGCCACGCTCACGTCGAACAGCAGCAAGCAGGCGATCCTGTCAGTCCTGGCGGAGGAAGGTGGCGCAGCCAATCTGCAGTGGCTCCTCACCATTGCGTCGGATTCCGGGGCCGCCCCGGATCTCCGTGCGCAGGCTACCGAGTCGGTCCAGCGCGCCGGGGCATCAGCCGCGCAGCTAGGAAAGCTCTACGAACAGGCCCCGGACCGAAGGGGCAAGGAAGCAGCCATCAACGGCTTGCTCAGGCGGGGAGATCGGCAGTCCGTGGATTTGCTCCTAGGCATCGCGCGGAACGAGACCGATCAAAGCGTCCGGCGGGGACTGGTTGCGCGACTTGGGCGACTGGAGGATGCACGGGTGAAGGATTTTCTAAGGGATCTCGTGAATCAGTAAGCGCAGCACCCTCGGTCCGGGCCTATCCCAGGAAGGCCCGGACGCGGGGATCCATCTTCTCCGGCGTCCAATACGGCTCCCACACCAAATCGATCGTCACATTCTTTACGCCTTCCAGGTCCGCGAGCACCAAACGGGCATCCTCCATGATTTCGGCCCCGGCTGGACACCCTGGCGAGGTAAGCGTCATCTTGACGGTTACATCTCCCTCATCGGTCACGATGGCGTCGTAGACCAACCCGATATCGATGATGTTGAGCCCGAGCTCAGGGTCTTTCACCGCGCGAAGCGCCTTTTTGACCGTTTCGGGAGACGGGGGGGTGCTGGGCAGAGAAGCATCTTCAGTAGCCATGGGAGAACAATGCGCTTTCGAGGCCGGCCGGTCAACGTGGTGCGGCCCGAAGGACGATATCGGAAAGCTGGCCGCGAAGCGCGCGTAAGGCGGCGATCGAATGTCGCGCTCGCGGCTCGAGGCTCCGATTCGTGAGAAAAACCAAGAAGAGATTCCGGACAGGATCGACCCAGAGCATGGTACCGGTCCAGCCGCTATGTCCGAACGTGCTCGGTCCTGCCATCCGTCCATAGATCGACGGGGCGGAGCCACTTTGGTCCGGAGTATCCCATCCCAAAGCGCGACTTCCACTCCGTGTCGAGCGCCGGAGAAATTCGTGAATCGTGGCGGCAGAAACCCAGGTCCCGCTGGATGTCGTCCCCAGCCGAAGCCAAGCCTGCGCGAACTTAGCGATGTCCATGCCGGTTGAAAAAAGGCCGGCATGCCCCGCTATACCGCCAAGTAGATTGGCGTTCTCGTCGTTAACCCGTCCAGGAAGAGGTTGGCCACCCGAGCTCCAGCTGGGTGCCACCGAAACGTCCGGCGGAAGGGAGGGCGCAAACATGGTATCGCCAAGGCCGAGAGGATCAAAAACTGATCGACCCGCGAAGTGATCAAGCGACTCCCCGGTTACCGCTTCAACCAAAATGCCAAGGAGAATCGCGTTCAAGTCGCTGTACACCGCCGAACTGCCGGGTATGCGATTTGGCACCACGCCGTAGAGCAACTCGATGGCGGCCGCTCGGCTGCCAGCGAGTCGATAGAACGGCAGATAGGCAGGCAGTCCGCTGGTGTGATCGAGCAGCATTCGCACAGTAACCAGCTCTCGCCCCTCACCGGTAAAACGGGGCAGATACCGCGCGACTGGAGCGTCGAGACTCACTCGTCCCTGATCTACCAGCACCATCGCCGAGCTCGCGGTGGCGACCACCTTGGTGAGGGAGGCGAGGTCCCACCTCGTTTCACGCGGATTGGGAACCGAAGCACCTCGGGCCCAAGTCAAATGGCCAAAGCCCTTGGCATACAGAATCGCATCGCGGCGCCCCACGACTACGACCCCCCCGGGGTAGATGCCCCGATGAATTCCGCGCTCGACCAGAGGTTGGATTGCGGCGAAGACCGGATGTGCTCTGGGTTGGCGGGTCTGGAGCAGCAGGCTTCCGAGGAGCAGGACTCGCGTCAAGGCGTGACCACTTCGCGAATCGTGCCAAGTGGTAGCTCATACAACAACGTCAACGTGGAACGGTCGCGCTGACTCAATAGCCCGCTACGGGTCACCGGAAACATGATGTCGTCCGGGTTGGGAGAATGAGCCAGGCCCAGGGCATGCCCCAATTCATGGACCGCCACGGCAATCAGTCCGGATAGGGGAATCGAGCGGCCGGTCGGATCCCGACGCGCGAGTGTAATCACCGCGGAGTGGATGGTGCCGTCCCTGGTCCATTGCAGGTCGGTCTGCCCAGCGCGCTCTCCAGGAAGACGGTCGCTCCCGCGAACTACGAACTGGGCACCGCTGGTGTCGGTCGTTACCGTGAAACGAAGCCCCAGCCCGGCATCCTCCCAAGTCGAGGCGGCGCGCCGCACCGTGGCAACGAGGGCCGCGTCATACAGTGCGGAATCACCGGGCGGGATCGCTATAACAAACGGGGTGCCGACCCGCTCAGGCCAGCGCCGCACGACCGAGTCCGTTTCGGCGAAGAGCGAATCAAAGTAGGTGACTCGAGTGGCTCGTTCCAGGCGCCGGCGTCCCTCGAGCCGAGCCAGCAGGTCGATCGTGGGGGTACCTCCGGTGAGTGGCGCTGGCACGACGGCAGGCGCGGGCAGGGTCGCCACCGGCCGGTGGGCTGGTGAAGTCGCGACGACCACTGGCTGGATCGCCGGCTGCGAGGTAGCCCGACGGTTCAGTCGACCGACAGCCAGGAGGGCGAGAAGCACCGCGAGGGCAAACAGGAGAGCGCGGGACATGATCCTTGGGAATATGGGGAGGCGGGACCAGCGGTCGCCACTCCGTGGTGCAACTGGCGTCTGACCTCCTCGCGGCCTACCATTCGGTCTTGCAGATCCTTGCATTCTCTTCCCGCCTGATCGCGTTGCACCCCCTACGCGCGCTGCTCCCGTGCTGACGTCGGAACGGGCGGCGCTGCTCATCGTCCGATTCCGATGGCTGATCGTGGCCCTGTGGGCGGTGATCGGCGCTGCCGGCATCCTCAAGGCACCAGGAACGGCCGAGCTCTTGAGCGTCCGCGGCGGCGCCGATCGGGAGACCGAGGCGGCCACTGCCGATCGGCTTCTCACCACCGAGTTTGCCAGACCATTCAGCGAGTTTTTCGCGATAGCGATCGAGAGTCCGGTCCCGTTTACAGACGGGCTTCCGGCCGCGATGCTCGACTCCATCTCCGAGCAGCTCAAGCACGAACCCTACGTCCGGTCGATCCTATCCTATCGAACGGCGCATGATTCCCTATTTCTCAGTGCAGACGGCCGGATGACCTTTCTGCTGGTCTCGGTCGATGCACCCGCGGGCGACAGTGTCGGAAAGCTGGTCGTCTCCTTCCGCCGAGCGCTGAGTCGCGCGATTCGGCGGGTTCCCTATCGCGACGCGTATCGCACCTGGGTCACTGGCCGCTCGCCCCTGGACCTGGACGTTCGAACCGTGAGCGCCGACGACAGCCGGCGTTTGGAAGCCCGCCTCATCCCGATCACGCTGGCCATCCTGGTGCTGGCTTTTGGGGCGCTGGTCGCCGCGCTCCTGCCGTTGTTGATCGGTTTCCTCGCGGTGACGATCTCCGTAGCGGTGATTGGAGTCGTCGCAAGCCACATGCCGATGTCGGTGTTCGTGCTCAACCTGACCACGATGATCGGCTTGGGTGTCGGAATTGACTATTCGCTGCTGGTGGTGACTCGCTTCCGGGAAGAGCTCACGCGAGGGTACCGCCGCAAAGAGGCCGCGGCGCGGACGTTTCGCACGGCAGGTATGGCGGTTCTGACTTCCGGCCTCACAGTGGTCGTCGGCTTCGGCGCGCTGGTCCTCACACCATTGGTGGAAACCAAGAGCCTGGGGATTGCCGGGTTGATCGTGGTCGGGGTTGCGGTCCTCCTGTCGACGACGCTTCTCCCTGCTCTGCTCGCCGGTATTGGTCGTGGCATCGATCGGCCCCGGTGGTTGGCGCAACGCCTCACCTGGTACCACTCACCGCGAGGCTGGGAAAAATGGGCCCGTACTCTGTCCCGTCACCCCCGTCGAGCGCTCATCCTGGGCGCGACCGCGCTGGCCATCCTGACGGCGCCACTCTTCTGGATCCGCATCGGACTGCCGGCGCGACACTGGTGGCCTTCGAAGACTGAAGCGGGGGCCGGGGTAGAGATGCTGGAGCGGATCGGAGTCTCGGGCTACCTGTTCCCGATCCGAGTGCTGGTGGAATTTCCGCCCGGGGGAAGCGCAACGGACCTGACCGGCCTGCGCGCGCTCCGGCACATTTCCGATTCGATCCGTGCCGATCCCCGGGTGCGCGACGTCAAGAGCCTGGTAGATCTCACCCCGGGACAATCGCTGCTGGCGTACTCCCTGATCTATTCCGACCCCGATTCGGCCCGGGTGCGGTACAGCGACGCTGTCGATGCGTACCTGAGCAAAGACGGACGGATGGCGCTGGTGGACGTCATTCCACGCGACTCGACCTCGCTGACCACCTCGATGGACCTGGTCGCCAAGATTCGCTCACTGGCCCGAGCGAACAACGTCAAGCAGCTCAAGGGGGCTACCATCCGGGTCGGCGGCTACGTCGCGTCCAGCGTGGATTTCCAGAAGGATCTGCTGGGGCGGTTCCCCACCATTATCGGGCTAGTACTAGGCGTAACAGCCACTATGCTCGCGATCGCCTTCCGTTCGGTGATGGTGCCGATCAAGGCCGTGATCATGAATTCGCTATCGGTGGGCGCGACCTTCGGCATGATCGTGCTGGTGTTTCAGTACGGGATTGGCGGGCAAGCCTTCGGCATCATGGGGCGCACGGAAGCGATCTTCGTGGTTATTCCGGTCCTGGTCTTCGCGGTGGTCTTCGGGCTGAGTATGGACTACGAGGTGTTCCTACTCTCTCGCATCAAAGAGGCGTTCGACCGTACCGGGCGTAACACAGAGGCGACGATGGAAGGGGTCAGCGCCACCGCCTCGGTGATCACCTCCGCCGCGCTGATCATGATCGTCGTGTTCGGGGCGTTTGCCTTCGCGCGGGTCCTGATGGTGCAGTTCCTGGGCTTCGGGCTGGCCGTGGCCGTCCTCCTCGATGCGACCCTGATCCGAATGGTGCTGGTGCCGGCCATCATGCATCTCGCCGGCCGGTGGAACTGGTGGCCAGGCGGGCGCCGCATAGGCCAGGGGTCGGGAGTCTCCGGAACCTCCGGGTCCCATCCAATTCCACCGCACGAGCCCTAGCTCTTCGCGTCGAGCCAGTTGTCTCCCACCCCGACGTCCACCACCAGCGGCACCTCCAGCGATGCGGCGCCTTCCATGTACTCCTTGACCAGGGCCGCAACCCTCTCGACTTCCTCGACCGGTGCCTCGAGCACCAACTCATCGTGGACCTGCAGAAGCAGCCGAGCGGCAAATCCACCATGACGCAGCGCGCCGTGAATCCGAGCCATCGCGATCTTGATCAGATCGGCGGCCGAGCCCTGGAGCGGCGCATTCTGGGCCTGCCGCGCGCCGAACGCCTGCATGTTCCGGTTGCGATCGTTCACCTCGGGGATGTAGCGCCGGCGGCCAAACAGCGTCTCCACATAGCCTCGCTCCCGCGCAATCTCGACCTGTCGATCGAGAAAGGTCCGCACGCCTGCAAACCGGCGGAAATATTGGGCGATGAACGCCTTCGCCTCCTCCTGTGGTATCGACAGTTGTTTGGATAGCGCAAAGGGCCCCTGGCCGTAAATCGTGCCGAAGTTGATAGTCTTTGCCCGAGCCCGCATCTCGCCGCTTACCTCAGCGAGTGGCACGTCGAAAATGAGCGCCGCGGTCTGCCGGTGAATATCCTGCCCTTCCCTGAATGCCTCGATGAACGCGGGATCGAGCGATAGATGCGCCATCAGGCGCAGCTCGATCTGGGAATAGTCGGCCACCACGAACTTCCACCCCTGCTGCGGCACGAAGCCCCGGCGAATCGCTTCGCCCCGGGGTGAGCGCACTGGAATATTCTGCAGGTTGGGGTCGGTGGAGGAGAGTCTCCCGGTGGCCGCGCCAATCTGATTGAAGCTGGTGTGAATGCGGCCGGTGGCTCGATGGATTTTCTTCGGGAGCACGTCGACGTAGGTGGACCGCAGCTTCTCGAGTTCGCGATATTCGAGGAGCAATCGGGGGACTTCGTGTCCCATTGCGGCGAGCTGCTCAAGCACATCCGCGTCGGTGGAAGGACCGC
Organism: Gemmatimonadales bacterium; assembly: GCA_041691095.1. GTDB lineage: Bacteria > Gemmatimonadota > Gemmatimonadetes > Gemmatimonadales > GWC2-71-9 > JABFSM01. The sequence goes on along the minus strand of JBEPVJ010000010.1, from coordinate 5,296 downwards.
TCTTGGTGCGCTTGAGGGCGGGAAGCTGAAGCTTGTCGAAGAGCACCGCCGCCAGCTGCTTCGGGCTGTTGAGATTGATCGAGCCGCCGGCAGCCGCAGCAATCTGGGCTTCGAGCCGCTGCAGGTCGACCGAGAGCTCGGTGGCGAGCCGGCTGAACAGCGAGGAGTCGATGGCGATTCCCGCCCACTCCATATCGGCCAATACCTCGACGAGCGGCATCTCCAGACCGTCGAGCAAGGGCTGCATCGCGGCATCGGTAAGTCGAGGCGCAAACAGCTGGTGCAGCGCAAGCACGGTGGTGCTCTCACCGCCGCAAAATTCCGCGGCATCGGTGATCGCCACTTCCGCAAAGGAAACGCGGGTCTTTCCCTTCCCCGTCAGGTCGTCCTGGCTTCGCATCGGGCGACTGAGTAATTCGAGGGACAGGGTATCGATTCCGTGCGACCGCCGGCCGGGGTCGAGCAGAAAGCTGGCCAGCATCGAATCGTAGACTACTCCCTTGAGCTCTACCCCTGCCCGCCGGAGCACCTGCCAGTCGTACTTGATGTTGTGACCGGCCTTCTTGACGGAAGCATCCCGAAGCAACGCGACGAGCGACGCGAGGGAAGGATCGGTGAGCGCCGGGAGGTTGGATACCGGAGCCGGCGCAGCCAGCTCACCCCCGCGCGGCAGATGCCCGAACGGCAGATACCACACCGTCTCGGAATCGATGGCGAAGGAGATCCCCAACAGCTCAGCGTCGTGGGGCTCCAGCGACGTGGAGACGGTATCGATTGCGACGATCGGTGCGCCACGCAGCGCGCGGACCAGTGCCTCGAGCTCTTCGACCCGGTCGACCACACGGACCTGCGAGGCTCCCGCGGGCGACAGGACCGCTTGCACGGGCGCCTGGTCGGCGGCCGGATCCATCGCCGCATCAGACTCGGCGAGTGGGCCCGACTCGGTGAGCCGCTTCGCGAGTGAGTGAAATTCCAGTCGAGCCAGCACCTTTACGAGCGCGTCCGTGTCCGCCCCCCGCACCGCGGCGGCGGTGATGTCCAGATCCACCGGTACGTCGCACTGAATGGTGACCAGCTCCCGGGAGAGACGCGCTTCCGCCGCGTACTGAGCCAAGGCTTCGCGAGGACGTTTGGCCTTGATTTCGCCGGCGCGGGCGAGAAGCGTCTCCAGGTCGCCGTACTCGCTCAGGAGCTGGACCGCGCCCTTGTCCCCGATGCCCTTGACGCCCGGCACATTGTCGGAGCTGTCGCCCACCAGCGCCAGATAGTCAGCGACCTGGCGGGGTGGCACCCCGCGCCGCTCCGAAGCGTTGGTCTCGTCCCCCCAGGTCTCATCGACTCCGCCAGGGCCACCCCGACCGGGGTTCAGCAGCGAAATCCCGGGCCCGATGAGCTGATAGAAATCCTTATCTCCGGAAACGATTACCACGTGGCGGCCTTCTGCCGCCTCCCGCTTTGCTACAGTACCGATGACGTCATCGGCCTCATACCCCTGCACCGCGAGCGCCGGAATCCGAAATGCGGAAAGAATGTCGCCGATCTGCACCAGGGCCGTGTCGAAGTCGGCCTGCAGCTCCGCGTCGAGCTTTTCACGCGTGGACTTGTATGCCGCATACCGCTGAGTCCGGAACGAATCTCCGGCGTCGAGCACCCAAACCAGATAGTCGGGCCGATACTTGGATTGGAGTCGCAACAGGAAATTGACGACGCCCCACGCGGCGGAGGTATTCTCGCCCCGGCTGGTACGGAGCGGCCGGGTGATCAACGCAAAGAACGCGCGATAAATCAGCGCGTACCCGTCGACGAGGAAGAGCCGAGGTGGGGTATGGTTGGACATGCCGAAAGGTAAGAGGTCCCGCTACTTCAAGGCGCCGCGCCCTGCCGCGTTACCTGTGCGCGGGCCCGCGAGAACTCTGCCCGCGACGAGGGTGTCATCCGAAGGCGGGAGAAGCCGAGCTGCCCACTGAACGAGATGACGGCGCGATAGGTGTTGTACAGCCATTGGATCGTACGGGTGTCGTTGCCCGGGGGCGTTTCCATCACCTGATCTGGTTCGCCCAGGGTGATGTAGACCTCGCCCCGGTCGGTGCGCCAACCGGCGCCACCCTCATCCTTGAAGCGCTCGTTGGCAATCGCCACCCGGGTGAAGTACTGGTCCAGCGCCTCGTTCTCGGGCGTCTGAGGAATCGGATCGGTCGCGGTCCAGAACTCACGCCAGAGCCGAGGCCGATCGGCGGGCTTGGCGTTGCGGAGCGCGTTCAGCTTATCGGGCCCCCACGGGAAATACCGCAGCAGCGCGAGGAGATTGTCGTAATTCGTGACGACCCAGCTCCGGGAAAACGAGACCAGCGCGGTAGCCTTCTTGGCCTGCGCGCCCTCTCCCACCGTGATCTTGAGCTCACCAAGGGGAGGGGCATCCGAGGGCACTCGCAGGACGAAACCTTCAAGCGGGCGGCCGCCCTTGAACGGAATGCTGCCCTGATACACCACGCTGTCCCGCTCGTCACGGACATCCACCGGCACCTGAGAGGGTCCCGGGAGATGGTACCCTTCGACATACATCGTCAGCGAGTCGCCGCCGCCGTTAGCCACGGTGCCCCGCGGATTCAGCACCACCGCCAGCGTGTCAGAGAGGCGTTCGCGGGCCTGAGCCGAGTACACCAGGATCGGCATGGTAATGCTGCCCGCCGGAAATCCAGGCACTTCCGCGATCTGCTCCGCCCGCGATGCCACGTTCGACGCGGGGTCCCGAACCGTCACGGTCACTGTGTAACTGCCTGGCGCGAGCAAAAAGCCCTGCTCCACGATGATGCTTTCGTCGTTACGCTGCGTCTCCGCGAAGGATTCAACCCGCACCACCTCGTCCCGAACCGCCTGCACCGCCGGCAATCCTGGCCGCACGAAGCCGATCTCTACCCGGAAGCGGGTCGAAAAGGCCCGGCCGTCGCGCTGGAAAGCAAAGGCGTGGTTGTCGAACGACAGGCCGATTCTCGCAATCGTCGAATCCCCTCGCCCCGCCGCATAGGCAATTGTCCCGACAAACGGCATGGGCCCGGACGCGGCCAGCCGGCCCATTCGGATGTACAGCGCCGAGAGGTTGAAGAGCTCGCTGAGCGTCTGCTCAGTCGACGGAACCACCCCGCTCGCAGGGGTCCGGCGGCCTCCGCCGCCACACGCGGCGGCGGCCACAAGCCCGGTGAGTACCGTGCGTCGGAACAGGTTCGAGATCGTCATGCGAGGGCCGCGGATGAGGGTGACCAAGCCGGTCGGGAAGGTCGAGGACGCTGGGGGGGACGCCAGCCGGGTGCCCGGGATGCACTCACGCGGCTTGTGAGGGGTCCCTAGCGGCAGTAGTTTGGACTGCCTCCCATGAGCCAAGATAATCTTGTCGGCCGGACCGTGGCCGGATACAAACTCCTCTCGCATGTAGGCGAGGGCGGCACCGCCACCGTGTACCGCGCCGAGCATGCCGAGCGCGGTTCGGCGGCAATAAAGATCCTCCGCCCTCGAATGGCGCAGGATCCCGTGGCCGTCAAGCGCTTCCTGCGCGAGGCGGAGTTCGGCGCCCGAATCAACCACGAATACATCATTCGCACCTACGACTACGGCGAAGCCGAAGGAGTCTATTTCCTGGCGCTCGAGTGGGCCGCCGGCGAACCCTTGGGCACCTTCCTGAGTGCAGCGGGCCGTCTGGCCCCGCCGCTCGCCGCCAAGATCATCGAGCAACTCGGCGCCGCCCTGGCAGTGGCGCACAAGGCGGGCATCATTCACCGGGATCTGAAGCCGGCCAATATCATGTACGATCCCGAGACTCAGACCGCACGACTCCTGGACTTCGGCATCGCGCGGGACGCAGAGGACAATCCTGCTGATCGTCTGACCCGGGCGGGGTTCTTCGTAGGCACGCTGCAGTATGTCGCGCCCGAAGCGCTGTCGGGAGAGCTGGTCGGTGAGCAAGCCGACGTCTACAGCCTGGCAACCATCGCTTACCATCTTCTCACCGGAATACTTCCCTTCCCCGGGCGTAGCCCCCGCGAGCTGTTCCAGCAATTGCTCACCCAGTCGCCGATACCGCTCAACGACGCCGTGAAGGGCCTCAAGTTCACCAAGGAGGTCGAGGCGTCGGTGATGACCGGCCTCGAGCGGGACTTGACCAAGCGCTGGAAAACCGTGGGCGAATTTGCCAAGGCATTTTGCGCTGCGGCCGGCGCGGAGGTCGCTCCAGAAAAGAAGGCCGGTTTCCTCTCCTCCCTCTTCCGTCGAGGCAGCGAGTGACCGACCAGGAGGCGCTCGCCGCGCTTCTGCGCGAGCGTTCCATCAGCTTAGGCGACTTCCTTCTCTCCTCCGGTCAGCGCTCCACCTACTACATCGACGCCCGCAAGACCACGATGTCCGCCGAAGGACAGCGGATCATTGGAAGAATGGGGCTGGCGGCAATTCGCGCGTCGGGATGGCTCCCGGTAGCCGTCGGTGGCCTCACCATGGGTGCCGATCCGGTCGCCTATGCCATGGCGCGGGAGAGCCTCGATGCGACCCCGGTGATTCAGGCGTTCAGCGTTCGGAAATCCACCAAACAACACGGCACCCGCAAGCGCATCGAGGGGAATTTCACCGCCGGCGACGGTGTGGTGATTGTAGAGGATGTCATCACCTCCGGAGGATCCGCTCTCGAAGCGATCGAGGCCGTGATCGAGGCCGAGGGACGCATCCTGGGTGTGCTGGCCGTCGTCGATCGGGAACAAGGCGGTCGTGAGGCGATCCGAGAGAGAGGATTTGACGTAGTTGCATTGACTACTACCAATCAGTTGAGCCTGGGCTGACGAGTACTGGCAACCCGGATCAACCCTCACGCCGGGAGCCACGCAGGGGGTGGAATTCTCCCCAGATCCTTCCGTACGGCAATACCAACTGTGCAAGAAAGCGATCCACCGCCGTCGGGAAGGGAAACCGACGACGAAATTCGCCCGGGGTAATGCCCAGCATTGCCCGAATGGTGCGCCCGAAACTCTGCGGGGAAGAGCAATCCAGCCGGTAGGCCACGTCGGCTACCGAGCGACCTCCGCCCTGGAAATACTGCGCCGCGTACAAGAGCCTGATCGCGGCCAGGTAGGTTTTGGGGGAGGGAAGGCCCGCTCGAGCAAAACGGGACATGAGTGTGCTCGGCTTGATTTCGACTCGGGCCGCCAGGGCACGTACCGCGGGCATTTCGGGGGCGAGACGAATCATGAGCTCGAGGAAGATCCGCGCATCCTGGGGAAGCTCCGGCAGTGAAGCGAACCGGTCTCTTATACCCAAC